>JADFSZ010000017.1 GCA_022560555.1 PVC group bacterium | reverse complement strand
GTAAAATTTGATTTTTCCTTCTTCAACGACCTTGATCGCGGCACGGGCCAGAGGCTCCATTTTGACAAACCATTGATTCGAAATGTACGGTTCTACAATCGTTTCGCACCGGTAGCACCGCCCCACAGCATGCCTGTGAGGTTTTTTTTCCACAAACAGAGCCTGCTTTTGCAAATCCTGGATCACCTGCTTGCGGCATTTGAAGCGGTCCATCCCCTCATATTTTTTCCCGGCTTCCTTATTCATCACCGCGAGCTCATCCATAATGACCACAAATTCTAAGGAGTGCTTTTGGCCCATTTGAAAATCATTCGGATCATGTGCGGGAGTTACTTTTACGGCTCCGGTCCCAAAACCAGGATCCACAAACTCATCCGCTATGATCGGAATGACCCGATCTGTCAGCGGCAGTTTAATATTTTTGCCGATATATTTCTTGTATCTCTTGTCCTTCGGATTGACCGCTACAGCCGTATCTCCCAGCATGGTCTCGGGACGCGTTGTCGCGACAACAAGACTTTCATCTGAATCTATGATCGGATACCGAATATAATAGAGAACCCCATCCTGCTCTTGTTTTTCGGCTTCTTCGTCCGATAACGCCGTCCGGCACCTGGGACACCAATTAATGATATATTCACCCTGATAAATAAGCCCCTTATCATAAAGCCGTTTAAATGATTCAAAAACGGCATAACTCAAACGTTCATCCATCGTAAAACGTTCGCGGCTCCAATCACAGGAACATCCCAGTTTCTTCAATTGACCGATAATAGTGTTGCCGTGTTTTTCTTTCCATTCCCAAATAAGATTGATAAATTCTTCCTGTGAATAATCGGTCCGCTTTTTATTTTTTTTATGAAGGCTCTTCTCTACCATATTCTGCGTGGCAATACCGGCGTGATCCGTTCCCGGAATCCACAGCGTCCGGAATCCTTGCATACGCTTAAAACGGATAAGAACATCCTGGATGGTATTGTTGAGGGCGTGTCCCATATGAAGCACACCCGTGATATTCGGAGGAGGGATGACAATCGTATACGTCGGAGCCTTAGGATCATCTTTGGGTTGAAAAAAATTGTTTTCGTCCCAATACTGATACCATTTTTCTTCAACGTCCTTGGGATTGTATCTTTTAGAAAGTTCCATGAAACCCACGGGGGTGTGACAAAGCTCAAATGACTAATGACAAAGTGCGTGTATTAAACCATTTATCATTGGTATTTTGACGTTTATCATTTTTGATTTGTCATTCGGATTTTGACATTCGTCATTTTTATGTTAATCTTTCAGAAGTTTGTATTCAATACTATCAACCAAAGCCCACCAACTCGCTTCGATAATATTTTCGGATACACCCACCGTATTCCAGTTGTCGTGCTGATCACCGGATTCGATATGCACACGGACTTTCGCCGCCGTACCCTCCTTGGCATCCAGCACACGGACCTTGTAGTCCTTGAGATGTACCTTAGAGATCTCGGGGTAATGTCCCCGCAACGCTTTGCGAAGAGCCGTATCAAGCGCGTTCACGGGACCGTCTCCTTCAGCCGTCATAAGGATTTCTTTATCTTTAATAATGATTTTAACTGTAGCTTCACTGATCAGACATCCGTCTTCTTTTTTTTCTACAACCACACGAAATCCTGCCGATCGAAAAAGCGGTTTGTATTTCCCCATCGCTTTTTTCACGAGAAGTTTAAATGAAGCCTCGGCTCCTTCAAACTCGTAACCCTCATTTTCCAGTTCCTTAATGCGCTTAAGAACGTCCTTATAAACTTTGTCATTATCCTTCAGCTCAATACCCAGCTGGCGCGCGATCAAAATCACATTACTCTTCCCCGCCAATTCTGATAAAAGAATTCTTCTTTTATTCCCAACCAATTCAGGGGGAATATGCTCAAATGTCGCCGCATCTTTCTCAACGGCGTTGACATGCATCCCTCCTTTGTGAGCAAACGCACTCGCGCCAATATACGGCTGCCGTTCGTCCGGGATTAGATTCGCAAGCTCGTTAACATAATGGGATAAATCGTACAATTTTTTTAATTGCGGTGATGTCAGACAGTTGAGCTTCAGCTTTAACTTAATATTCGGGACAATAGAGCAAAGATTCGCGTTTCCGCAGCGTTCTCCGATCCCATTAATCGTCCCCTGGACCTGATTGCAGCCTTCATCAATCGCTGCGATCGCGTTAGCAACACCGACACCGCTGTCATTGTGCGTGTGAATACCCAGCTTACAGTCAAACGTTTTTCTGACCTCACGCACGATTTTCTGCAATTCTCCGACCAAAGTCCCGCCGTTTGTGTCACACAGCACAAGCCAGTCGGCTCCTCCCTCCAAAGCGGCCCCAAGCGTTTTTAAGGCATATTCGGGATTCGTTTTATATCCGTCAAAAAAATGCTCAGCGTCATAAATAACTTCTTTCTTTTTCTTCTTAAGAAATTTTACGGAATTATGAATGATTTCGAGATTTTTATCATCACTTATCCGAAGCACTACCCGTACATGAAGATCCCAGGTTTTGCCGAAAATCGTGATCACAGGCGTATTGGCCTCAATGAGAGCCCTCATATTCTGCTCTTCTTCAACTTTCACACTTGCCCGATGCGTACTGCCAAACGCGGCAATCAAAGAATTTTTCAATTTGAGTTTTTGGACCTCTTTAAAATACGCAATGTCTTTCGGATTAGATCCAGGCCACCCGCCTTCAATATAATGAATACCGATTTCATCAAGTTTTTTCGTGATGGCAATTTTATCAAGAAGCGATAAAGATACCCCTTCCGCCTGTGTGCCGTCTCTCAGAGTTGTGTCATAGATCTTGATGGTTCTCATATAATGTTTCCGTGTTTATTAAAAAAAATTTCACTAAAACTATTTTCTCATTAAAACTATTGTTTCATTGAAAATATTTTTCATTAAAAAATATCTTCACTAAAAATGCATTTTATCCTTCACGGTCCAGTTTAAATTTAGTATGAACGGCCCGTGCCGCCCGTTCGGCATCTTCCTCGGATATCACACAGGAAATCCGTATCTCGGATGTCGTGATCATTTCAATATTAATTTTTTCCTCAGCCAAAGCTTCAAACATATCGGCGGCCACACCGGGATGACTCCGCATACCGGCACCAATCACGGACAACTTCGCGATTTTGTCGTTAGAAACCACACGGCTGGCCCCAATATCTTTCACGATTTTCTCAGAGACAGAAATAGCCTTTTTAAGCTCAGCTACAGGTGTCGTAAACGACACATCCGTTAGCCCCTTATCACTGATGTTCTGTACAATCATATCAATATTAATGCCTTCATCCGCCAAAACTCTAAAAATCCGGGCCGCGATACCCGGCTGATCCGAAACCTGCTGAATCGTTATTTTTGCTTCATCTTTGTCCAGTGCAACTCCTGTTACAACAACGTCTTCCATACGTTCTCCCTCCTCGGTGATTACAGTCCCGTCTTCGTCATTAAAACTCGACCGGACAACAATGGGCACACCGTATTTTTTGCCAAATTCAATGGAGCGTGAACTCATCACTTTTGCGCCCAAACTCGCAAGTTCCAGCATTTCTCCGTACGAAATCATTTTTAATTTTCGGGCTTTGGGAACATATCGGGGATCGGCCGTATAAATTCCGTCAACATCTGTATAGATCACACATCTCTCGGCTTTGAGAATTGACGCAACAGCAACAGCCGAAGTATCCGACCCACCTCGACCCAAAGTTGTAACATCAAAGTCGGGTGTCATCCCCTGAAATCCGGCGACAATAATAATGTGGCCTTGTTCAAGTAATTGGATAATCTTATCCGGTTTCATTCCCACAATTTTAGCCTTTGTGTGAACATTATCTGTCAAAAGTCCGATTTGCGCTCCTGTCAGCGACGTGGCCTTTTGTCCCAAATCATGCAGAGCCATCGCTAACAAAGAGATTGAGATCTGCTCTCCGGTGGATAAGAGCATATCCATTTCTCTCGGGTTTGGATACTCCGTAATCTGTTTGGCTAAAGAGATCAATTGATCCGTCGTTTTTCCCATCGCTGACACAACAACAATCACATCATGTCCTTGCTCTTTCGTCTCAACGATTCTCTTCGCAACAGCCTTGATCCTGTCGGCAGTACCAACAGATGTCCCTCCGTATTTTTGAACAATTAAACTCATTTCAAAAACCTGTAATTCGTAAATTTACGGCTTCTTTATTTTTCCAAACAATGCCATCAATAGTTCCGGACCGGATTCATAGTTCTGGAAACTTTTTTCGGACGCTTTTTCACTGTAAACACCTATCCCGTTTGATTCAAAATCCGTTCCGTAAAGCACAAAGGGCACAGGCTCATGCGTATGGCATCTAAGCATGACCGGTGTAGGATGATCCGGCAATACAACAATCCGATATTCTCCGTGTTTATCAAGCGCCTTAAGAAGCGGACCTAAAATCTTCGAATCAATATTTTCGATAGCGGTGATCTTTGCCTGCAAATCTCCGTTATGTCCGGCCTCATCCGGCGCTTCAATATGCAAAAAAAGAAAATCGTTTTCTTTGAGAGATTCAATGCCATAGCTCGCTTTAGCCGCGTAATCCGTATCATAATATCCCGTGGCTCCCGGAACATCAATGGACGTCAATCCAATACACTTCGCGATTCCCTTAATCAGATCAACGGCAGAAATCACAGCTCCATTCACACCATACTTTTTGTAAAAAAGCGGCATGGCGGGTTTTTTTCCCTGACCCCAAAGCCAAATAAGATTCGCGGGGTTTTCCCCCAAATCAATTCGCGTGGCGTTGATTTCGTGCCCATCAAGAATTTCGCGTGATTTCAAAACAATATCACGAATTATTTTCCCGCCTTTAGATCTCGAGAACAACTTCCGGATATTTTTCCCCATATGGTTGTGCGGAGGATAACTTTTTACAGACTTGACCTCAAACATCCCATCGGGGTCATTCATCACCATCAAATGGCGGTATCCGACTCCGGGATAAAACTTGAGGCCAGCATTGGAAAGATGTTGATTCAGAACATCTATCAATTTCTCGGCTTCCGGGGTCGAAATATGTCCCGCGCTGTAATCTGTTAACTTATCGTCAGAAGTCGTGACAAAGTTGCATCGAAAAGCCACATCCTCATCCCCGAGAAAGATTCCCATACTGGCCGCTTCCAGCGGCCCGCGCCCTGAATAATATTTTAACGGATCATATCCCAATATCGATAAATTGGCCACGTCACTTCCCGGCTCCAAGGCGTCAGGAACAGTCTTCACGCGTCCGACAATTCCATCGGCCGCTAAACGATCCATATTCGGCGTCCGCGCGATTTCTAACGGCGTCTTGTTATCAAACTCCTCTAAGGGATGATCTGCCATTCCATCCGGTACGACAACCACATATTTCATAACCCGTACTCCTTAAATAATTGATTTTAAAAACCGATCGCTTGCGCTATCGTCTCCACATTCGCGGCGAGACTTACCGGTAATTCGGATACTCCTATCGCGCGATCGGGATCTTTCAATCCATGTCCCGTCAGAACAGCCACAGCCGTTTTACGTTCACTACCGAAATAGCCCTCACGATCTTTCTTGATTATTCCGGCAACCGCGGCGGCTGATGCCGGTTCACAAAACACACCTTCTGACTTTGCTAATAATTTGTATGCTTCAATAATTTCATCATCCGTTACGGAATCAATCAATCCTTTTGATTCATCCCGGGCCTCTTCGGCCTGTTTCCAACCGGCAGGGTTCCCGATACGAATCGCCGTTGCAATGGTCCGGGGGTTTTTTACAACTTTACCCAACACGATCGGAGCCGCTCCCGCCGATTGGAATCCCAGCATGACAGGCAATTCTTTAATACGTCCTTTGTCACGATACTCTTTATATCCCTTCCAATAAGCCGTAATATTGCCGGCGTTTCCTACCGGTAAAACATGATAATCCGGTGCTTTCCCCAATTGATCACAGATTTCAAATGCTCCGGTTTTTTGCCCTTCAATGCGATACGGATTAATTGAATTGACCAATTCAATAGGAAACCCTCCGGTAACTTCCCGGGCAATCCGTAAAGCATCGTCAAAGTTGCCCTTAATGGAAATGACTTGCGCCCCATGAACGAGAGCTTGCGACAATTTCCCTAAAGCGATATTTCCCTCCGGAATAATCACCACACACTTTATGCCTGATTTCGCGGCATATGCCGCGGCTGATGCCGATGTATTCCCTGTAGACGCACACATCACAGCCTTGGCTCCCTTCTCGAGCGCTTTAGATACAGCCAGCGTCATCCCGCGATCTTTAAATGATCCTGACGGATTCATCCCCTCACATTTGAGATATACCGACAAGGGAGATTTTAGCTGAGCACTCAAGTTTTTCGCGTGAATCAAGGGAGTCCCCCCCTCTTGCAGCGATATTACGGGTGTTTGATCTGTCACCGGTAAATATTCCCGGTATGTGTGTATAATTCCTTTTTTCATTACCATTACCCACTTACTATTTACAATTTATGATTTACAAATTACGGTCTCTAGATCATTTCGACCCGAATAACCATGCTTTTGCGATCAACAACCGGTAAGCGGTCAATCACGTCCATGGCTTGGCAAATTTCGTGTTCCTTGGCCTCATGCGTCATCATAATCAGCGGAACCGTATCCCCCACATTACGTTCTTTTTGAATGACGGACGCAATGCTGATATTGTGCTCACCTAAAATATTGGCAATTCCGGATAATACTCCGGGCTGATCAACGACTGACAATCGAATATAATATTTCGAGATCACTTCGTCAATTTTGCGAATAGACTTGAGTGTATTCACCATTGGCATATGCTCATGAAAACTCCGCGTGGGATCACGAGCGATTTCTATCACATCACTTAATACCGCGCTTGCTGTCGGCATATCTCCGGCACCTAATCCCAAAAAGATATTTTGTCCGGCAGCGTTCCCGGTCACGCAAATCGCGTTATACACATCATTCACGGCCGCAAGCAGATGATCCTCGGGAATCAAGGTCGGATGCACCCGGACTTCTATTTCCACGCCAATCTCTTTAGCGATCGCTAACAACTTTATTTTGTAGCCTAATTCTTCAGCATAAACGATATCGCTTAAGGTAATATTTCGAATACCCTGAACGAAGATATCATTCATATTTACTTTAAGTCCAAATCCGAGAAGTGTCAAAATTTTGAGCTTATGCGCCGAATCAATCCCATCTATATCGAGGCTGGGATCCGCTTCAGCATACCCTTTTTCTTTCGCCTCTTTCAAGGCCTGATCAAATTCAATTCCCTCGTCTGACATTTTCGACAAAATATAATTTGCCGTCCCATTAATAATTCCATAAATAGATTCTGTCCGGTTGGCAACCAACCCATCCCTCAGAGATCTCAATATGGGGATTCCTCCGCCAACACTCGCCTCAAACATATAAGCGACCTTATGATCCAGAGCGGTCTTAATAACCACGTCACCTTCTTCCGCGATGAGCGCTTTATTAGCCGTTACAACATGCTTTTTATTTTTGAGAGCCTTGAGAGTGAGTTTCTTAGCAGCGTCTGTCCCCCCAATCAATTCAATAACGATCGATATTTCCGGATCATTCACAACGTCTTCGGCCTGATCCGTTAAAACTCCTTCGGGCAAAAACACGTCACGCTCTTTTTTAAGATCTTTAATCGCGACTTTCTTTAAGACGATCTTTTTGCCTAAGCGTTGCTCAATAACAGTCGCGCTCTGCTCAAGGAGTTTAACGACCCCTTTTCCGACCGTGCCTAAGCCTAAAAGCCCTATTTTAATTTCTTCCATGGTTCTCTCACTTTGTTTTTACTCCGAACTCAACACTCTGGACTTAAAATATCGGGACGACTGGATTTGAACCAGCGACCTCACCCACCCCAAGGGTGCGCGCTACCAAGCTGCGCTACGCCCCGGAAAACATCGTTTCCAGTTACAAGCTTTGATCAAAAACTGGAAACCGGAGACTTTGAAACTTGCTTTACTCTTCCTTTGGATCCCTTAACATCAACTCACGCACGGCAATATGCGGGTCCTTATGATTAAATAAAACCTGATACACTTGTTCGCAAATAGGCATTTCTACACCCAATTTTTCGCCCAAACGCTTGACCGATTTTGATGTTTCAACCCCTTCAGCGATCATGTTCATGTGCGTCAAAATATCTGTTAATGTTTTGCCCTCTCCAATAGCGCGGCCGACTCTCCTGTTTCGACTATGTTCACTGTTACAAGTTACAATGAGGTCTCCGACGCCGGCTAAGCCTGACAAAGTTTTTCGATCCGCACCGAGGGCGCCAGCCAGCCGGGTCATCTCGGCTAGGCCCCTTGTGATGAGAGCGGCCCTGGAATTGTCCCCAAATCCTAACCCATCAGAAATGCCGCATGCCAAAGCAATCACGTTTTTTAAGCTTCCGCCTAGTTCTACACCAACAACATCCTTATTGGTATAAACCCGGAAGTAATCATCCATAAACAGTTCTTGAACAATCTTGGCCGCCTCCTGATTTTTGGACGCAGCCACAACACTTGTCGGAATTCTACGACTAACTTCTTCCGCATGACTCGGCCCTGAAAGAACAACAAAGTCGAGATCCGGATAAAATTCGCTCGTCATCTCAGAAATCCTCTTAAGGCTTTTGACCTCAATCCCCTTGGACACACTAACAATCATCGCCTTAATCGAATCAAACTTTTCCTTTACGCTCGTAAAAACATTTCGAACATATTGAGTCGGAATCGCAACAACAATAACATCAGCTTCAGGAATAACATTCTCGAGCACCGAAGTAATCTCAATGTTTGGGGCTATGGTAGTGTTCGGCAAATATTTTTCATTTACACGTGTTTCAATAAGAATTTGCGCGTAATCGTCAAAAGCTTCCCACAACTTTACCGAACAACCTTTGCGATCTAAATGAACAGCCAAAGTTGTTCCCCAACTCCCTGCACCAAGTATAGTTACATTTAAGTCTTTTGGCATAAACAATTAGTATATACATTTTACGATTTTATGACAAGCAGAAAATCAGTGTGTTTTCAGGTTAAGGAGCACGGGGCAGACGAGGCAAAGAAGAAGCAAGATAATATTACATAAAGATCTAGTAATATTTACCTTATAAATATTATAGGATCAATCAATATCACTCATAAACATCCAAATGAGCAGGGCGACCATCCCAATACCTGAAATAATAAAACTCCCCATATATAGTGTCTCTGTATCCGATAACGCCTCTATCCTGGAGCGGTTGGCAAAAAATACCCAGTGAAAAGCGCTTAAATAAAATACAAGGACACTAAACTTCAGACGTGCCATAACAATCAGGCCTGTCATAAGGGCGATACAAATCAACAGATTAACGATAGGGACCTGAATAACCAAATCCTTAAGCATTCTCCTCCCCCTCCCCCTTTTTTCGATTTTCGCTTAATAAAACCGCGTACAAATTATAGAAAAAATTGACTTATCCATAAAAAATATGCTACTTAAATACTCGGGAGTGTTGTCATATTATGGGCCTGAGAGGGTTTAAGATTATCTTTAATGCTAATTTCTGTAATCTTAAGCTTGCTCAAGCTTAAAGGGGAGTTAAAGCTCCCCTTTTTTTATAATCCTATCTTCCCCTGCCTTAACTTCCTAAGATATTCCTTTGCTTTCCAAAGACGCTAACGCCTGCTTGGCTTCTTCACTGACATCAGAATCTTTGAGCGCGATCTGGATAATGGGAATAACCGCGCTCGAGCCGATTTTCAAGAGGCTACTCAGTGCCGTTCGCTTCACCTTCGGGTCCGAATCTGTAAAGATTGTGGCAAGCGCGGCTAAAGCATCAGGCGTGCCAATTTCTCCCAAAGCCTGCACAACTTCCATACGCACACGAGCGTCATCATGGTTCAGAGGATACATGAGAGATTGAACAAAATCATCCTTTTTGATAATGCCCATCAAACGGACAATATTACTCACCACATACCATCGATCATCAAATAGTTTTTCCTTAATAACTTTGTATGCTTTCTCTGAGTCGATGCTTTTAATGACTTCAGAGATATTAAAATACATCTGAAACTGATCATAATCTGAGCCCTCCGTTAAAGAATAAGATTCGAACTGCCTCAGTAGAACGGGAATAGTTCGATCTCCTAATGCGCTGCAAATATCAAAAGCCGCAAAATACATGGGATCCATAGATCCTTTCATCACTATTTTGATCACTTCTTCAAAATAGGGGTGTTTAACGATGACTTGGTGCAATTGAGCGAGATAGTCCGCGGCTTTCGAATTTTCTCGAACAGTGCTATCCAACTGCATAAAAAAGCTTTGAAGTTTTTTCATATCTTCACTGACAATGATGCGATCTAAATATCCGGTGACGAAAGTAAAGTATTCGTGCAAAACATCTTTGGAAGATTCTTTGGCCATCGTATCAATGAAACACGTAATCATGTCATCAACTAAACTAAAGTGGTCGTGAACACATAAACACTCAATTAGTTTTGGGAAAAAGTCCAAAGCATAAAATTTTACGCCTATGCGCTTAGACGCAAATATTTCTGAAAACCGGCCAAGCACCTGCCCTAGTTCCTCGATTTCTTTGTCACGGACAAGATCTTCTACAAGGGGATAAAAATTTTCATTCAATCCTACGTAACAAGTGTACTCAGGTTCACTTGAGATAAGACTGTTAATTTTCTTGGCTTTTAGGTCTTTGGCCCAATCCTTTTTCGTTAGTAAAAAATCGCAACTATTTTCAGAAGCGCCCTTTTCAACCAATTTTTGAATAAAATCCTGTATAAATTCCTTTCGTAGAGGCGTTTTGTCCAGAATGTTCTTAATCAGCCCCCGCAGCCCTAAGAGAGATCCGGACGTCTCATCAAACTCAGAAACAATCATATCGATAATCATATCCTGACTTAGGCGAAGAAGCATTTTTAACGCAAGGGATTCTTCTTCCTCGGACAATATACCGGAATCAGCCCTGGCTTTCCTTGCTTCTGGGCCTTTAGACCTGAAAGAAATCTTTTTACCTTGAATAGCCGAAGTAATTTTCTCAAGATTCTCGACAACTTTTTTGTTTTGGGTTTCTTTTTTAAGAGGAGCAACGATCTTCCCTAAACTTTCCAGGCCCACTTCAAGTGCTTGCACCTGATCGGCGTTTGAAACCAGGCGTGAGATTTCCAAAACAATTTGATCCATCTTTTTTCGTAAAACATCTCCCCCATCGCCTGAAGGTATTTTTTTTCGAATATCACCTAAAAACTCTATCGCCTGGCTCAACGATGCGCCTAAAGAATCATCGCTTTTTAAAGAGCCGAGAAATTGGGATATGTCAGATTCCCATTGGGTCTTTAATCCTTTGTCTGATATATCTTGTGGTATTTCCGAAATTTTTTCGGCCAAGAGTTTCTTTTTGTCTTCATCGCTGACGCCTTTCCCTTTCAGTCCCTCCATGATTTTTTGAATTTCTATATTAATTTTGCCTTTTGCTTCAGCATCAGCAACAGTCTCTTTTAACTTCACAATTTCGTCAAATATTTTTTGAAGCTGATCATTTCGAGCTAAATTGCTCACACTGACCTTATTTAGCAAATCATACAAATCTCCTATATCCCCTTTCCCCTCTGCCTGCTGAAGCGCGGACTCAACACCACTAATCACCGCACCCCCTTTTCCCTCTATGAAAATCTTATTAAATTCCTCCGGATGGCTTTTGACATAGTCAATGATGGCTTTAGGATTGTTTATAAGCTCAGCTTGCATATTTTCACCGCCAATACCCGTCTTCATAAATTCATCCATTAAGAATTCGCTTGAGACCATATCTTTTAATAAGGATTTTCTGCGTTCGACTTCTTCTTCAGCCGTTAAAATTTTTCGATAACGAACCTCGTCGATTTTAATATTTTTAATACTGTTACGCGTCATCGTTTCCTTGAGACCCCCTATCGCCTTTAACTTTTCTACTCCGAGACTTGTGAGTTGTAAAAACACGGAGATTTCCTCTAAGCTGATTCCACGATTAAAGATGATGCTTTCGATATTGTTCTCCTGTAACAACTTTAAAACCCCTGCTGCTAATGAAACCACATCACCTCTTTTACCCGGAATCTCGCGTCCATTGATAAGAAGACTGTCTTTCCCGGTGTCCAGGCTCGTACGAGCAAAACTAACCGAATAATAAAATTGAAACAACTCCTCACAGGACGCCCATAAAGCCTGGTTAGAGTCGCCCCGCATCTTATGTCCCACGGGATATACAGCGATATTTCTCACAGCAGACTTAAAAGATTGGAGAATATTAAAAACAATCGAGATATGTTCTTCTTTGATTTCCTCTTCGGTTGTTCCGATATTAAGATCTAAACTTTCGATCAGTTCTTCAAAAAATTGCAGGGCCTCCTCATTGGAAAAAAGGCTTTCAGCGCGCTTAGCAGCACGATCCGCGTATATTTTGGCCTTATCCTTCATATCGGCTTCACTATATCGATAAGCCAATTCACTGGCCACATCATCAATATTGTCTTTATATTCAAATTCTACGATTTCTCCGATACGTTTATGAAGATTTTTTCGGTATGTAGCGTCTACCTGGCTCCAAATAAAAGTTTTCATCTCTTCACTGACAAAACTAAACTGTGTTTCCTGAGCATTTTGAGGCTCAATGATATTCGCTCTCCTAGCTTTATCAAGCGCGTCCTGGACTTGCCCTATATTTTCATCTTCCAGTTTCGCAAGCGTATCCAAGCTAAAATCCTGACCGATTCCGGCAGCATCAACAAGAATCCGTAAAACCTCCGGATCAATGTGACTGACAATATCATTCATAATTGTGTCATAGGACTTGGCAAAATCTTTTTCGCCAATTTCTCCAAATTGCCAAGAGCCCTCTTCCATTCGTATAACATTGCTCTTCTTAAGTTGACGGATAAAATCGATAATAAATCGTACATTCCCCTTTGTTTGAAGATATATAGCTTTGGCAAAATTTTTGTTTAAATCCTGGCTGTCAAATAAACCTATCAGCAATGCATTGGAATCGTTTTCTGTCAAAAGCCCGAGCTCAATCCGGGAAACAACAATTTTATTCTTTAGTTGATCCAATAATTTTGAAAAATTAAACATCGTATCAGGTCCTTGAGAACCTTGTTCCGCTTCATCACAAGTCGCGACCAAATATAACGGAAACTCCTCTTTGAATGAAAACAAACTATTCAAGAGGTGCAATGTCGCGGCATCGGCTCTTTGTATATTGTCAAAAGCCAATATAATAGTTTGATCCTGGCTCATATTGATAAACATCTGAGACAAACCCTTTAAAAGAATATTTCTCTTCTTGTCTTCGGCAACAATCATTTCCGATGTATCTTTTCGGAATGAAGATAACTCTCGGATAGTATCTGCGAGAACAGCCTGTTCTTCAATCTGGAGTTTTATAAAGACTTCCTCTAATTTATCTCTATATTTATGCCCGGCTTCGGAAACAACTTCTTTTATAAAATCGATGATCGGTTGGTACGGCAATGAGATTTCTTCGCGCCGGCATCGAAAGATATGCATAAATGTATCCGTGTTTCCTTGGACATTTTTATTGAGGCCGTCCAGCATTTTAGATTTACCAAACCCGGGCTTAGATTGGATAATCATAAATTTCCTTCGACCTCCTTTTGCCTCCTCATAGGCCCGCATTATCGTTTGCATCTGCGCGTCACGGCCGACTAAAGGCGGATCATTCAAACATACGTTAAGGTTTTCCTCTTTTTCGAGAATATAAGACACATCCGAGATCCGTGACAATTTATTTCTTCCGGCACGTTTAGATGCGTAAAGAGCCCGGTCAGCTTGAGTAAAAAGTTTTTTGGATTCCTTTGCATCCTGTGGATAGACAGCCAGACCAAAACTTAAACTCATTTTAATCTCTTGATTACTGTCATGAGCCATAAATTTCTTTTGAGCCACTTGTTCACGAATACGTTCCGCTATTTGTCCGGCTCTCTCTTCCGGAGCATCAGGCAGAATTACCACAAACTCGTCTCCACCGTATCTGGCAACAATATCATTTTCACGAACACCCTCTGTTAGAAAATTGGCAATTTCAACAATGGCTTTATCTCCGGTTAAATGTCCATAGGTATCATTGATAGATTTGAACTTATCAATATCAAGAACCAAAAGAGATACGGTTCCATTGCTTAATTCGGCGCTTTTAATAAGTTCATCCAGGTAGGTTAGGAGTGCTCGACGGTTATAAACACCCGTGAGCTCATCAATCATGGCTAATTGATATAATTCGTCCTGGGAAAGAGAAGCGATTTGTTTTAGACGGCGATCTTCGGCCATAGGAGAAATGAACGTTGGTTTGTCAGGATGAGCAAATTACAACTCCTTGCTAATAACACGATGCCCTTCCTGAATGATTTTTCCTTGTTCTAAAGAGCGGACTTTAGCCGCGGATACATTATCGCGTGTTTGAATAATAGAAACATCGCCTATTTTGCCATTTGCATCCCATACATCCAGAATCAAACCTTCATATATTCCATCCGTACGGCCTTTATCTAAAATAACAAAATCTTGATCACCTTTGCTTGAAGAAAGTATACGCGCCTCAAGCAAATCAGTTGAGCCAACGAGATCCGATAAACTCGTATTCAACTTGATGGACATCTTTTGAGGGGAGTTCCCTCTTTTCTCAATTTGTGAGGGTGAAGCGTACCGGTCTTCAGGTTTTGGAACAAGGATAGGCCGCAAAGCCACAGAATTTTGTTCCTGATTAATCAAATGTTTTGCGCGGATTAACTCTGAGTCTAAGGCTGATTTCGTCAGATTGATCCGCTCCACTTGATTTGTAAAAACCTGAACAATGGAATCGAGTTTATGCTTGAGCAAACTATTTTCCTCTGATTTCAATGTTACTTTTTCGCTTAAGTTTCCCAGGGACTCCTTTAGGTTTTGGATCTGGTCATCATAACGCGCGATAAGTTTCTTTTGAGCATTCTCATAAAGGATCAACTTGTCATTCAAAATACCCTGCTTTTCTTTTTGAGCTTCCAGTAAATTATTGACGTCCCTCGCTTGCAATTTTTCAGCAGCCAGCTCCCGAGAAAGACTCGCTATAACACGATTGGAAACCCCGTCCTCATCGCTCTCGACCTTCTGCATATCCAACTCCATTTGAAGAAATACAATTTCCTGATTCTTCTGGACAAGAAGCTCCCGATATTTGTCAGCGGCTGATTTTGACAGGGCCGTCTCTTGGATAAGCCGAGCCAAATATTGATCCTGAGAGATTTTTTTGTCTAATGCGAGAAATTTTGACTGCCATTTATCTTGGGCTTTAATCGATATATCTCTTTCTGTTTCAACCCCTTTAAGAGATTTTTCAAGAGCAATCACTTCCTGATTGACGCTTCTGAACATCGCATCCAACTCGGCAACACGACTCTCAAATTTCGTCTTTACCTGGCTAACTTCCTCCAGTTCAATACTTGTCTCATCCAAAAGCGCTTCAACTATCTCCAA
>JADFSZ010000172.1 GCA_022560555.1 PVC group bacterium | reverse complement strand
AGCGTTTAGTGTATCATACAAGAGGAATTTTTGTCAACCGTAATTTCATAAAGCACTTGCATCAAATCCGGCCCCAGGAAATAACCTTGACAGATGCCCCGCTTCATCTGTATTCTATATGTGCTTCTGTTTATTGGCATAAAATTTAAAATTGCTCATAGGAAGACATCATGCCCCTCGAAATGAGGCTTGTTCAAAAGCAAACGCAGAAACTTATTCTCAGCCCGCAGATGCAGCAAGCCATCTATCTGCTACAACTCCCTCTCATGGAACTCAAATCCCTCGTCGAACAGGAGATGGTCGAAAATCCCGTGCTTGAAGAAACAAAGGGAGAGGAACAAAAAGACCAAGACTCTGAAAGCGACGAGAACAATAATCACGAGGAGGAATCTAATAATCTTCTCAATGAACTTGACGAAGCCTGGAAAAATCATTTTGAAGAAGATGTTTACATTCCTCCCAACCGTAATCCCAAAGAAGCATCAGAGCTGCACGATTTCCTGGAAACTTTGATCACAAAAGATGTTACTCTTGACGAACACCTCCTCGGCCAGCTCCGCCTTCAAAACTTCTCCTCCCTTCAATCGGCTATCGGAGAATATATCATTGGTAATTTGAATGATGACGGCTACCTCACAGTCTCAACGGAAGAAATCGCGCAAAAAACAGGAGCCACTCCCGTTGAGGTTGAACTTGTGCTCGCGCAAATACAACTTTTTGATCCTGTAGGCATTGCGGCGCGATCCCTCCAGGAGTGCCTCCAAGTTCAAATGATCTCAATGGGCAAACAAAATCACTTAGCGTACAAGATTCTTACAAAACCTATTGAATTACTCGAGCGTAAAAAATATCACGATCTAGCCAAGATGCTTAAAATGGATGTTCAAGACATTCAAAAAGCCGTCGAATTCTTGTCAAAACTCGAGCCCAAACCCGGCCGGGAATTTTCAAGCAAAACAACCATGTACGTGATTCCCGATGTCATCCTGAGTAAAGTTGAGGGTGAATATGTCATAGTCACAAATGATTCTGACCTTCCAAAGCTGCGCATCAACAAATTGTATCAGAAATTGTATAAAGACAAAACCAACGACAAAGAAACGAGAAAATATATAAGAGAAAAAATCCAAAGCGCCATGTGGCTCATCAAGAACATACATCATAGACAAAAAACCATTTATCGTATCACAGAAGAAATTATCCGCACCCAAAAAGACTTTCTCGACAATGGTCTTTCGCATCTAAAACCACTCACCTTGAAAGAAATCGCGGACGTACTTAGTCTCAACCTCTCCACAATCAGCCGGGCTGTTATGAACAAATACATCCAGACCCCTCAGGGAACATTCGAAATACGGAAGCTTTTTTCAACATCATTGCCTAAAGACGATGGTTCGACTTCCGCCATCCATGTTCAGCATAAAATCGCCGATCTTATTACCAATGAGGACCCTAAAAAACCAATTAGCGATCAGGAAATCACGAATATACTCACAAAAAACGGGATCAAAATTGCCCGGCGGACTGTCGCTAAATACCGGGAAGAAAAGCTTAAAATAGCGCCATCCAATTTAAGAAAAAAGTTCTAATTCGCAGCCGTTTCCACCAAGGACATCCTCACAACATTTTTCGTATCCATCGACACTTTGGCCTCTTCCGAAACACGCAGTCCCATCACCCAAAATATCTTGTCATGGGACAGGAGGAGCGGCCACCGGTCACGCTCAACGCGAGGAATTTTCTGATTTATAAAAAACCCCTTCAATTTCCCCTCTTTGGGTTGCCCCAGAGGCCAAAAGCGATCACCATTTTTCCTGGAACGGACACAAATCGGATCTTGGAATTTTCCGGCATCAAAATAGGCCGTCTTAACTGATGTCGATTGTATATCCTTACGCACTGCGTCATTGAGGGGAAGAATATCAATATGGATCTGCAAATGAGGGTCCGTCGAATTTATTTTTGAAACCGGCCACGGATAGACAGCTTGAAACGGACGAATATTTATCATGGGCATTTTTTTTGTAAATATGAGTTTGCGGTAATCCTTCACAATATAAATACTTCCGGGAAATTTTTGTGTAACAGAAGGTTTGGGGCTTGTAATTATTTTTTCAATTTCCCTAAAGTGCCAACGCGTCCAGCCTTTTAAAGGGCCAAACTCCTTGACAAGGATTTTAGTTAGCCACGAGAAAAGATGCCTCATCCATCGGACATCTATTCGATCGAGCAAAATACTTATTCCCTGTTCATGAGGCACAAGCAACTCTTGAGAATGTTCTTCGATCAGTAAATCCAAAAATGCGTAATCTTCTCTTAAGACGGAAGCAAAATGATAAATATGATCTTCAACATCCGCATGATATTTCGATCTTAAACGATCCAAGAGATCATGACGAATTAGATTTCGAAAATATCGTGTATCCGTATTTGTAGCATCATGGCGGTACCCGATACGATGATCCTTGAGATAATCAAGGATGTCACTCTTCTTAAGGCTGCCGAGAGGACGGACGATCCGATATCTACGAGCGTCTTGGCAAAAATCCGTCACAGGGCTTACGGCTTGAGCTATTCCGCGACCACCCGACCCTCTTATCAGCCGCATCAAAACCGTCTCTACCATATCATCCCTATGATGCCCCAAAGCGATAATACAATCAGGACAAGATGAAGCTATTTCCGCAAATATTTTATGACGCGCATATCTTCCGGCTTCCTCAAGCCCCATTTTTTTTTCTTTGGCCAGAGCCATCACGTCCGTATGTTTGACCGTTATAGGAAGATTCCTCTCTTGGGCGGCTTCTATAACAAAATGTTCATCCGCATCGGATGATTTTCCGCGCAACTTGTGATTTAAATGAAGAATATGAAGACATTCGCGTCCAATGATTTGATCCAGTATGTGCATCAGAAAAATTGAATCAGGACCGCCTGAAACACCTAAAAACAAAGGATGCTCTTTAGAAATACAGTTCAAATATTTTGAAATAAATTTCTCTACCCTTTTTCTTAGGTCCTCTTTGAAATCTGACATAAATTTCCCCGATTTTGACAAAAAAACCTTCACCCAAAAAGGTGAAGGTCTGATAATACACAGTCAATACTTAAAAACCTTTATTGCGGCGGCATTTGCTGTGATCGTTTTATTTTTTTTAGGCGTCGGCTGCGCTCCCTGCGTTTTTTATCAGAACGCTTCTCAAAACTCATTCGTTTTTTATATTCCTCAATGACCCCCTCTTTTTTGCATTTGGAGGTAAAAACTCTGAGGGCGTCATCAATTTTTTGCCCCCTTCTGACTGTCACTCGGATCATAGCCTGCCGTCCATTGTAAATCAATTAAAGTTAACATGTTAATTAGTGTTATGTGG
This sequence comes from PVC group bacterium, assembly GCA_022560555.1. Lineage (GTDB taxonomy): Bacteria > JADFSZ01 > JADFSZ01 > JADFSZ01 > JADFSZ01. The sequence goes on along the minus strand of JADFSZ010000172.1, from coordinate 73 downwards.
CAGTAATTAAATGTCGCACAAGCTAAAGTATGAAACCAAAGTCAGTATCATCCCTTAAAAACAAGATAGATAA
>JADFSZ010000171.1 GCA_022560555.1 PVC group bacterium | reverse complement strand
TGGGTGCGTCCTTGAGATCCATGGACAGGGGAGACGTGTCTTCGGCAGATATGTTATTTTCCACTGCCCCCAATAAAGTGCAGAAAATTGTAATGAATAATAAATTTTTCACGGACTTACGCATAGACCCCCCCATATGCCTACAACCCGTCATCCGGCTTCATACGTAAGATATAACTTTTTTGACCCCGCTCAAGGATGACATGATTGCGTCCAATTTCTTTAACAACATATTCCTCTACCTTCATCCCCACGTGCACAATGTAGTCATCTAAAATGGCATAGGCTTTATCACCACGAAAAGATATCCCCGTTAACTCAAATCCCACCTCTTGTGAATCTTCGGAAATCCCCAGAACCCCGTTATATTGGAATGGATCCCTTCCCCACGTCCGGGACAAACTCTCTCGTTGCCGCTTATACATATCCGTCTCCAGATCTCCAAACACATCGTCATATGTGCCAATAGGGATATCCGAAATAAGCACCTTTTGACGGGATATATCCACTCCGCTTGACGTCTCATACGTTCGTTCCGGGCTTCGAAATCTTTGCCACGGTTTTTCAGCTATGATCAAGCCCAGCAATACAAAAAGAAGGATGACCACAATGATCAATTCACGTTTTGTCTTATTCTTCATATTTTATCAGAAATCCCTGAAAAATCTATATCTTATATTCAATCCTTTGATAACACTTGAATTCGATATCACACCCTAGCCATCCATCGTTGTTTTCCGGAGAGGAAATTTGTATCCGGTCCATTTTGATGTAGGGAGCCTTTTCACGAAGGGAGCGAAAAAACTCTCCCAAGCCGGTAAAACGAGAAGCGACGCGGGCATGGATAACTAAATATTGATATCTGTCGTTAAGATTCAACCACGAGCCTGAGGGCTCGAGAGATAACACATCAATATCGTCACTCCGGAGAATGTGCGACAACTCTTTCAACCAAACGGACACTTCCTTTCGGCTTGAAAACTTTGCCTCCACCACATGGATCTCGTCCTTTTGGAATGCAATCTGCTTGAGCAGCTTATCAAGAACAAGGGTCGATTGACTCAATTGAGAGATGTTGTTCTGTACAGAGTCCAAGTGATAAGCAACATCGCTCAGGTGTTTTTGCCGCGGCCGATTCCATCCAAAATAAATCAAAAGGATACAAACCCATACGCCCGCCAAAATGATCATATTTTTAGAGTTTTGAACTCTTTTTTTCATCATCATTATCGTTTTTGCTCCCCAGGATACAATCCTGCGTGAAACCATTTGCGTTCTTAAAACAATGTGCACTCAACTTGAAATTCAGCTCGTTCGTCCTCTCCAAGAGTTTGTTTGCTAATGGTTTTGACGGAGGCCTTCAGGACAAACGGAGACTTTTCAAGCTTCTCAATAAACTGCGCGACGGCGGTATCGATTCGGCCCCGCTTGGCTTGGACAAGGCCTCTCAACTCCATGTGTTTCTGATGAACACCCATGTGGGACAGTGTAATGTCCGGCCCCACAACATGCGACAGTTCTTTTAAGAGCCCATCCCAAAGAAACCGATCCTGAATGATAAACTCCCGAAAATTTTGACTCTTTTCTTTTAAATCCCTACCTGTATGAGCCAATTTTTGGATTTTTTCTTGAATATGAAAAAGTTTTTCCTCAACGGCCAAAGAATAGTTATAGGCTTGGATCCTCTCAAGACGAGTCACTTCAATTAAGATCGAAAACAGGATAAGGCATATCAGGGCCGCGATGGAAGGCCAAAGAAAAATCGCTTTTAAAATCAACGGCCTCTTTCGATGTTTGTGATGATCCGGCAGAAGTCCTGAGCCGCGAGCCCCATCATGAGGCAAAGCTAATCCCATAGCAACGGAAAAATCCACAAATTCCAAGGGATGATCCGGCACGATGTCCCGGCTGTTGATGAGATCAAGATGCTTGTTATCGAGATGAAAATGAAGTTTGGATACCGGACACTCTAACTCAGAAGACAAATACGTCTCTAGGTTTTTTAGCTTAGATCCGCCCCCGGACAAATATATTTCCTGAACGCCTTCAATCCCTAAACTGCTTGTGGCATATTGAAGGGATCTTTTACATTCCGTAACCCATCGCTCCAAAACAGGACGCATCATGGCCGCGATTTGTCCGAGCCCAAGCCGCGGAGTTTTTTCATCCGTCTCACTGATATTGAGGGGAAAACCATATCGTTTCTTGATTTCTTCGGCATCGTCTTGGTTTAAAGAATACGTTTCCTCCCCCGAAACAATCGTTCCTGTGATCGATTGGGTAATCTCGGTTGATCCCATATTGATTTGTCGGGCAAAGAGCAATTGTGAATCATAAAAAAAACACAGCGTCGTTACATGGGATCCGATTTCAACAATCATGATTACAGAGGTATTCTTTACTTGGACCAGTTGCGATTTAATCAATTGCTCCAAAGCCAATGGGATGATGGATATATCTTCTAGAGCAAACCCCGCGTCTGCTAATACGTCAATTCTCTCTTCGATGAAACTTTTTTTTCCGGCCACGCCTAAGATCTTGTTTTTAATACCTCGCACGTAAGGGATAGGATAAAAGCTCACTTGAGCCTGAGTCACGTCAAAAGGAAGCGCTTTAGACATCTCCCAAGATACAGCTTTCATCATTTCTGAGCGGGGAATGCGGGGAATGTTCAAAAGCTGGATACTTACATCTTTTCCGGAAACCTGGATATGACATTGACGGATACTTTCGTCCAAACAAGTCACAAATTTCCGAAACAAGTGCGAATCAATTTTTTGAATTTGAGAAACGTCCGGTAGCTCAAGATACTGGATGTCTTTAATGTGAAATGTGTTGCCCTTCCGATTTATGAGGACGGCCTTCCAGGACGAATGCCCGAAATCTATACCGTAGAATTGAGATTTTGAAAAAAGCGGCCGTGTGAGCATCTCAAATCCGTAACTCGCAAAATTTTGCCATCTGCCGAATTCACGGGCCGCTTGAGAGCGCGGTTGCATTATTAAATTATCGTGCATAATATGGGGTCAGCCCTTGAGTTTGGAGTTAAGCCAACTGACCTCTCCTCTTATCCCTCTATCCTTCTTGATTCTCTCTTCCACAGACTTTACCATTTTACTGACCCCGGACTCGCTCATACGAAACCTTGCCCCGATCTCTTGATTTCCATAGCCAGTATACCGTTGTAGAGCATAAACAGCAAGCCCGCGCGCCCAAAGCCTCTTACGCTTCCCATCACAAAGATCCTGAATATCTACCTTGTGTCTCTCGGCAATCAATCCAAGAATATCATCCATTGACCATTGTTCCTCTAGGTCATCTTTATATGAAATATTTCTTCGGTTTATTTGGTCGCCAATTAGATTCAGCGTCTCTTTAATAAATCGATTCCCCCCAAGGATAAAACCTGCATATATCTTCGCGCTATAATCCTCCCCCTCCCCGTTATACTGC
>JADFSZ010000016.1 GCA_022560555.1 PVC group bacterium | reverse complement strand
TGATTCTTCGACTTTCATGCCTTCCAGAACCGGAACAAGAACGTGATCGTAAATCTCCTTCATTTGTGCGTCATCAATCAAATCGGCCGGGCTGTAGGCCCCCATGCCGCCGGTATTGGGCCCTTCATCGTTATTAAAAATCCTTTTGTGATCTTGGCTTGTCTCCATCATCTTTACAGTATTCCCGTCACAAAAAGCTAATATAGAGACCTCTTGCCCCATCAAACATTCCTCAACAATAATTCGTGCCCCGGCATCGCCAAATGTTTTTTTCACCATAATTTCTTCAAGCGCCGAGAGAGACTCAGCCTTACCCATGCAGATATAAACACCCTTGCCGGCCGCTAAACCGTCAGCCTTAATCACTAGAGGGTAGGCTTCTTTTTCTATATAGACCCGTGCATCGTCAACATCATCAAAAACCTCATATGGAGCCGTTGGAATTCCGTATTTACTCATAAAGACTTTGGAAAATACTTTGCTCCCCTCAAGCTGTGCGGCCGCTTTGGATGGACCAAATATGCGTAAATTGTTTTTTTGGAATTCATCAACAATTCCTAATGTCAACGGCAACTCAGGCCCGACAATCGTAATGTCAATCATGTTATCCTTCGCAAATTTAAGAAGCCCTTGTATATCATCCGCTTGAATCGAAACACATGTTGCATGAGCGGTCATACCCGCGTTTCCGGGAGCCGCAAAAATCTTTTTGACTTTTTTGCTTTGATAAAGTTTCCAAACAAATGTGTGTTCACGTCCTCCGCTGCCGACAACCAGAACATTCATAACAGCCTTCCCTTTCTATCTGTACAATCCTTCAATACTTGTTTCAGAGCTCTGATAAACTTTTTATTTTGGTTTACTAACCCGACTGTAACTCGAATCATATTTGAGAATCCGTACTCATCCATTGGCCGTACTATCACACCGCGCGACATCAGTCTTTTAAATACGCGTCTGCCGTTTTGTCGAACATTAATGAGAATAAAATTAGCCTGACTTGGTATGACCTTAAGGTCTAATTTTTCAAGTTCACAGACAAGATAATCCATTTGCGTTTTATTATTCAAAAGTGTTTTTCTGACAAACGCGTTGTCGTCAATAGCGGCGCTAGCCGCGATCTGCGCGATACTGTTCACATTAAACGGTTGTCTGGCTAAATGAAGGGGTTTAACAAGCCTCTCGCTTCCAATTGCGTATCCGATACGAAGACCGGCCAAACCATATATTTTTGAAAAAGTACGAAGGAGTATGATATTTTTTCTTGAACGAATATACCGAAGTGTCTTCGGATACTGTTTGCTTTGAACAAATTCACAATAGGCTTCATCGACAACAAGGATCACATCCCCCGGCAATGATTGAATAAATTGATCTAGTTCCCCGGCCGTATTGATAGTTCCCGTAGGATTATTGGGGTTGGCAACGAAAATAAGTTTTGTTTTTTTCGTCACGGCCTTGGCCATGAACTTAAGGTCATGTGTATAATTCAGCATCGGCGCTTCAATAAATTTGATATTTTTTTGTTTCGCGCACAAACGATAGACAACAAACGCGTGCCGGGAAATGATGATATTTTCATTTTTTCCGACAAAAACACTCATAATGAGCTCAACAAGTTCATTCGAGCCATTGCCAAAGATAATATTGCCCGGCTTCACACCAAGCTTTGACGCAAGTTTCTTTTGTAGATGATAGCAGCTTCCGTCAGGATAGACATGTGAGCTTAGAAGAGCCCTTTTAGCTGCTTGGACAGCCTTGGGCGAAGGTCCAAACGGATTCTCGTTTGAAGCTAGTTTGATGATATTACGAATTTTTAACTCACGTGACACTTCATCAATAGGCTTCCCCGGCTCATAAGGCTTAAAATTTAAGAAATTTTTATTCATAAGCCTTTTTAACATGTGGAAAGCCTTGTAAAATTATCGGATTACGTGGTGGTAGGGTATGAACCTAAAATTTTCAGCATAAGGCAGCTCTTTTCCAGCTCTCGCAATGCTCTTTGGATAGATTGGTCTTTTTCATGCCCAATGAAATCGACGAAAAAGACATATTCCCACTTTTTCTTTCTTGTCGGCCTTGATTCAATCTTTGTGAGATTTATTTTCGCTTTGCGGAAAGGGGCCAGCATCGAATGCAAAACACCTACACGGTCTTTGACAGAAAACAGAATCGATGTTTTGTCGTGTCCCGTCGGATCCACTTCCTGTTTACCAATGACTAAGAATCGAGTCACATTATCCACCTTGTCCTGAATTGTGGCCCTAAGAATAGGAAGTTTATATTGCCGTGCGGCCAATCGACTTGCAATAGCCGCGCTTTTAGCCTCTTTTGAGGCAATTTGAGCGGCTTGTGTTGTGCTCGTGCTCTCAATCAATTCCACCCCGGGACAATGGGCTTCCAGCCATAAGCGGCACTGCCCGAATACCTGCGGATTAGAGTAAATCCTTTTGAGCTGCTTCAGTGGATACTTAGATAATAGATTGTGCTCAATTTGAAATAGGAGTTCAGAACAGATTCGAAGATCCGATTCAATAAACATATCCAGTGTATGCGTGACAGTCCCTTCCGTGCTGTTTTCGATAGGCACAACCCCATAATCACTTCGGGACTTTTCAACGCTGTCAAAAACATCCGTGATGGTCTTCTCTTCGACATAATCCAATGAACTTCCGAATTTTTCCTGAGCGGCCAAGTGCGTAAAACTAGCCGGCGGCCCCATAAAGGATATGAGCAAAGGATTTTCCAGAGCCAAGGACGCGGACATTATTTCGCGGAATATAGCATTGACAGCCTTTTGAGAAAGAGGACCTTTATTGTTTTTCTTGAGCCGTTTATAGATGTTATGTTCACGGCTTGGAACGTAAAATTTTCCTTTTTTGTCATGCTTGATTCGCGCAATATCCTGCACTAATTTAGCTCTTTTGTTGATAATTTTTAAAATATCATCATCAATTTTATCAATCTGAACCCTCTTTTTATGAATGCTCATAATGTTCTCCCTCCTTAAATACTATCCGTCCGATTTACTATCCTCTTCAATATTTGACGTTTGGGCGGAAGTATTTTCTTGGTCTTCCTCACTCAAAGTTTCTTCGTAATCTTCAACAATGGGCTGTTGCTCACGAAGCCCCTTATCTTCATCATCCATTTGATCTCCCCGGCGAAGAGATTCACGGATTTTTTTCTCCTCCTCGGGATCACTATCAGGCAATCCCGGCAAGTCCTCCAATGCTTTTAGACCAAAATACTCAAGAAAACGTTTTGTTGTCCCATACAGCATGGGACGACCCGGAACTTCTTTTTTACCGACGATTTTAATTAAATTACGATCAAGGAGTGTTTTAATAACGCCATCAACATTGACACCCCGGATGGCTTCAATTTCCGCGCGGGTAATGGTTTGCCGATACGCTACGATTGAAAGAGTTTCTAATGAGGATTTTGACAAAAAGCGCTCTTTCTTTCCTTTGTATAGCTTTGTCAACCAATGGGCATATTCAGCGCGTGTGGCCATTTGAAAACCATTGGCCACTTCAATGATCATAAACCCTCTACTGGCTTCATCATATTCCTCTTTAAGCTCAGCGATAAAATCACGGACGACTTGGGGTTTTGTACGAGCCCCTAGCACCTGCTTGAATTTGTCCATGGTCACAGGCTCATCGCTCACAAATAACAAGCCTTCAATAATGTGTTTAATATTCGGAGCCGTGAGTTCCTCAAGAGCTTCTTGTTTTAATGCCCTTTCCTCATTTGTCAATTCAGAATCATCCGTCTCACCCAAAGAAACATCCGTTTCATCATCTGCTTGAGCGGACACTTGTTTGTCTTCCAGATTCTTAGCTAGATTTTCTTCGGATCCTGACAATGCCCCCGCATCTTCAGCGGACTCATGATTTTGTAAATCTTGATCATTCTGATGGTTCGTCTTTATCTCATCGTTCATATTTCTCCCCTCTGAAAATAGCAACATCAGCAAACGTTTTATCCTGTCTCACAGAAACACGTCTCATCTTTATCAATTCAAGCATAGCCAAAAAAACAGTTACGGCAACAACCTTTGAAGGACATTTCTTAAACAAGGAGGCGAATAGCAGCGTTTCATAGTGTTTAAGCAGACCCATAATTTCAAGAATCATATCTGTCACGGTCATTGTATCTTTTTCTATCGTATAATCAGTCTCCTTCGGCAGATTTTCCAAAATGCCCTGAAAGGCACTCATGAGATCAAAAATATCGACATCATGAATAAACCCATCTTCATCCGGGTTTTCAACTTCATCCAGAAAGTTCCGTTTGTAAAAATGACTCTGGACTTCTTCCATTTGCTGAAGGCGGCCGGCAACCTCTTTGAAGCGTTTGTACTCTAAAAGCTGCAGGACAAGTTCTTCTCTGGGATCAATCGCATCCTCATCCGTGTCCGGAGCAGGCAAAAGCATCTTTGACTTTATATGCATCAGGGTCGCAGCCATAACCAAAAATTCACCGGCGATATTGATATCCAGAATTTCCATCATTCCGATATATTCCATGTATTGTTTCGTGATCTGTGAAATGGGAATATCATAGATGTTGATTTCGTCTTTTTTGATCAAATGAAGCAGCAAATCCAAAGGACCCTCAAATATCGGCAAATCTACTTTATAGCTCATAGTCCGACAGCCTCTTTGACTTCTTTCATGGTTTTTCCTGCGATATCACGCGCCTTTTCGGCGCCGTTTTTCAGGATGTTTTGAATGGTTTTTTTATCCCTGACAATCTCTTTTCGTGCTTTTTGGCCCTCTTCAAGTCTTTTAATGAGAACATCTGCCATGATGGATTTGCATTCCGTGCATCCCTTTTTCGCACCTGTGCACCAATCGTAAACCTCTTTGGATTGCTCAGGCGCAAAGACATTATAATAGGAATACACATTGCAGACTTCGGGATGTCCGGGGTCATCCATTTTGATCCTTTGGGGATCTGTAATCATTTTTTTCGTCTTTTTAATAATAACGTCCGGTTCATCCGAAAGAGCAATGGTGTTTCCATAACTTTTAGACATTTTTCTATTATCAATTCCAAGCAATTTTGATGTTTTCGTCAGCATGGCCTGAGGTTCAATAAGCACATCCGTTTTGTATAAATGGTTAAATCTCCGGCAAATTTCCCGTGTCAATTCCAGATGAGGCAATTGGTCTTTTCCGACAGGAACAATATTCGCTTTATAGAGCATAATATCTGCGGCTTGAAGAGCCGGATAACCTAAAAACGCGTACGTAAACAAATCACGTCCTTTGATCTCTTTGAGCTGTTCCTTGTACGTCGGACACCTCTCAAGCCACGGTAAAGGCGTTATACAAGACAACATCATATACAGCTCAAGATGCTCCGGCACATCGGACTGAACAAATACAGTGCTTTTACTTGTATCGACTCCGAAAGCAAGCCAATCCGCGACACAATCATAAATATTTTGACGTGTCGCATCCGGTTTTTCATATTCACTCATAAGAGCGTGCCAATCAGCCACCATATAAAAACAGTCATACTCATCTTGGTATTTAACCCAGTTTTCCAGCGCGCCCAGGAGATGCCCGATGTGAAGCCGGCCTGTCGGTCTCATGCCACTCAAAATTCGTTTACGCACTTTATTCATATCACATGCCTCATGTCTATTAACCGCGATAGCGGTTTGTTATCGGAAATCTTCGATCCCGGCCAAAAGCAACGTTTGTGATTTTGATACCCGGTGGAGCTTGCCTGCGTTTATGCTCACTTGTCTCAACCATATGAATGACACGATTAACCACGGTACGATCAAATCCCTTTTTAATAATCTTCGCGCCGCTGAGTTTCTCTTCGATATACCACTTCAATATCTTGTCTAAGAGCGGATAAGCGGGTAAAGTGTCTTGATCTTTTTGGTTTGGTCTTAACTCCGCCGAGGGCATTCTTTTAAAAATACCTCCGGGGATAAGAGGCTTTTTATCTCTCTCATTGCGCCAACGCGCGAGATCATAAACAGTTGTTTTGTATATATCTTTAAGAACATTCAATCCTCCGGCCATATCCCCGTACAATGTTGAATACCCGCAGGATGTTTCGCTTTTGTTTCCGGTGGACAGCACAAGCCAACCAAATTTGTTTGACAGTGCCATAAGCAATACCCCCCGTATTCTGGCCTGAATATTTTCCTCGGTACTATCAGACGGCATATTCTTGAAAACCGGACTTAAATCAACGATAAACTTATGGAATATATTTTGAATAGGGATTTCTATGACTCTCGCACCCAAACGATTCGCTAATATTTTAGCATCTTTTTTAGTCCCTTTCGATGAATATTTCGAAGGCATAGTGACGCAGACAACGTTTTCACGTCCTAAAGCGTCACAGGCAACAAGTGCCGTCAGGGCAGAATCGATGCCGCCGGACAAACCGATAAGCACTTTTTGAAATGAGTTCTTTGACGCGTAATCATGAACGCCTATTTTTAAGGCCGTATAAATTTCTTCAATGAGAGGAATTTTCTTGGCTTTTTGTTTACGTACGGGTTTAGACCCCGGAGCCATAACAGTGTTTAATATGACATATTTTATTTTTGGCTGCTTTGATCTTTTCGAGTCCTTTTTGCGTGGTTTCATCAGACAGTCATAAAGAAGCAAATCTTCTTCAAAGAAAGCCGCTTCAGCCGCGACTTTCCCCTGTTTCGTAATCACCTGACTACGGCCGTCAAATAAAAGCTCATCCTGTCCACCGATCATATTGACATAAAAAATATCCGCTTTATATTTCAGAGCTCTTTTTTTTAAGATCCTCAATCGCTCTTTATATTTTGTCGTTGTGTAGGGCGAACTGCTAAGATTAATAATCAATGAAAGTTTATCAAGAAGGCGATTTAATGGTCCGTCATCATGCCAGATATCTTCACAGATCGTTAGCCCAATCGAGAGACCGTTCAATACAAGAACTAAAGGGGTCGTACCCGCGGTGAAATGACGCTTTTCATCAAAGACACCGTAATTCGGCAAACACACTTTATGATAGGCTCCGAGAATTTTTTTGTTCGCGCAAATCAAAGCACTATCAAAAGGTTTCTGATGTCCGGACATTTCTATGGTTCCGACGATAACACAGATCCCATTCGAGAGATGCGCGATTTTTTTGTTAATTTCACTTACCTCATCCGTAAAATGTTTTTTAAATAACAAATCTTCGGGAGGATAACCTGTTGTGGCCATTTCGGGAAAAATAACAAGCTGGGCTCCCCGGCTCTTCGCAAGCGCGATAGACCGGGCAATTCGATAGTAGTTGTTTTTAAGATCCCCAACACAAGAATTTATTTGCGCGAGAGCGATTCTAATCATTTGAGGCTCCCGCAAACGTGAAATAAAGACAGGGAACTAATCCGAGAATGATAATGGTACCAAAAGCGAGTCCCCAGCTAATCGTAATGGCCATGGGTCGTAAAAAAGGATCCAACCCACCCAATCCATACGCGACTGGAGCCAGCCCGATAATGGTTGTGAGTGTTGTTAAGACGACAGGTCTTAAGCGTGTTTTGCCTCCTTGGATAACGGCATCAAAAAGGGACAATCCTTGTTTTCTTAGCTGATTGATGTAATCAACTAAAATGATAGAATCATTAATGACAACACCGGACAATCCAACCATACCGAGAAAGGCAAGGAAGCTGAATGGTTCACCGTGAAAATAGAGAGCAAAAACGACTCCAACAAATCCAAACGGAATCGCTAATATGACAATAGCTGGTTGTAAAAGAGAATTGAATGTTGTGGCTAAGATCAAAAAGACCATAATCAACGCAATAACAAACGCGTGACGCAAGCTTTCGAGCGATTCTTGTGTATCCTCATTTTCCCCTCCGAATTTAATGAGCACATTCGGATATTCACGAAGAATATTTATGGATTTCTCCTGGAGTGTAGTGTTGACAATCATGGAGGACGTAATTTCATCATCTATTTCTGCACTTACAGTCACAACTTTCTTTCGATCGTAGTGTTTGATACTCATCAACCCGGTGGCCTGTTCTATTTTGGCCACGCTATAAAACGGAATTAAATTTCCCTTTTCGTTAGGGATCAGTAATTTCTCAAAATTGGAGGGATTCTGTCTTAAATGCTCAGGAAATCGCACAACAACATCAATTTCTTCTTTCCCCTTTCTGATGGTTGTCGCGATGCCTCCATCAAACATATTTCGGACACTTTGGGCAATCTGTTGAACAGAAAGGCCGGTCCTCAGAGCTTCCTTTTCATTAACAATAACGCGGTACTCACCCTTCCCCTCGTTATAATCGTCCTCAATATCGATGACTCCATTCATGTTACTCAATTCCGATTTAATCCTCTCGGCAACGGCTAACAATTCATCAAACGACTTTCCTCTAATTTTTGCCGCCACAGGCTTTCCGACCGGAGGGCCACCGCCCATTTGAGAAAAGGTCAAATGATCAAAAAAATCGTGATTTTTCACTTTTGTTTTAAGATCCGCTATAATCTCGTCGGCCTTCCGCACTCGTTCCGCGGGTGGCGTCAAGTACACAACAATTTGGCCAACATGACTACCACGTTCCATCGAGCGCCCATCATCACTCATCAGACCGACAGTGGTCACATACGTGTCAATCTCATTTTTCGGAAGACCTTCTATCGCTTTTTCAATAAGAGAGAGCTGCTCAGCGGTGAGTTTCAGAGCCGTACCAACCGGAGCTTTGGCTTTAACCGAAAATATTTCAATACCACGTTTTGGAAATAAAATTGTTTTCATAAATTTCTTTTGAAATACAACTGACCCCACAAGCATCATTATCATGAGCAAGAACAATAAATAACGCTTTTTGACGGACCAAATAAGCAATGTCTCGTACTTTTGAGCACATCGGCGACCCAGAGCATTACGTGCCGAAGAGAAAGTATGAAACGGGAACATGAACTTTTTTATCCATTTGCTTTTCAGTGACGATCCTTTACCTTTTCTGTTCATCCCCACAAAATCGATAATATGTGAAGGGAGAATAAAAAAGGCTTCAAACAAGGACAAGACTAAGACGATAATCACAACCTGAGGTATGGCACGGATAAACTGTCCGAATATTCCCGTCATAAACATCAAGGGAAGAAACACAACAATGGTTGTCAGGATCGTAGTGGTGACGGGCTTGAGCATAGCTGTGGCCCCCTTTATGACGGCTTCCTCGGGCTCTAATCCCTCTTCAATCAAACGGTAAGAATTTTCGCCGACAACAATCGCGTCATCGACAATCATCCCAAGGACAATAATAAGACCAAACATAGAAAGAAGATTAATGGTAAGGCCCAAAAGTGACATAACCATGATAGCGGCTAAAATCGTGAAAGGGATCCCAAACGCGGTTGCCAAGGCGACCGAAGGACGCAAAAATAGCATGAGGCATATCAGAACAAAAAACACTCCGTAGATTCCGTTATTAAGCAGAACGTTCAAACGCCGCTTTACGTAGAACGAAATATCATCGTATATTGAAACCTTGAGTTCTGTTGGGACTTGTTCCTTAAATTCGTCTAAAACGACTCTAATCGCGTTCACAACACGAATCACATCTCCCGACCCCCTCTTTACGACCTGAAGGTTGATGGACCGTGTTCCGTTTGTTTTATGAATAATATCTTCATCTTCAAAAGTGTCGATGACACGCGCGAGATCACCCACCTCTACCCAGTTGCCCTGATCATTCGCCCTGACAATGACTTTTCGCACTTCATCTGAGGTTTCAAATTCACCGACGGTGCGCACGAGAAATTCTTCGCGGTCCTTTTTGATCGTACCTCCGGGCAAATTCAGGTTACGGTTTCTAAGGGCGACGATAATGTCTTCAAGTGAAAAATGATACTCATCAAGTTTGTCCGGATCAGCTTCGACCCAGATTTCTTTTTCGCGCCAACCTGAACGGTTAATGCGCGCGACGCCCTCAATATCAAGAATACGATCCTCCAATATTTCTGCGTATTTCTGAAGATCGTGCTCATCAAGATTTCCGGAAAGAGATATTTGAATCGCGGGCCTGTCTCTTGTGTTAAATTCTTTGACGATAGGATCGTCTTCAAGATCGTCAGGCAAATCATTCGTGTTATCAACAGCTGTTTGGATATCATTAACAACACGGTCCTTATCAGGCGCGTCCGGGTCCAGTGTCATGGTGATGACTGAAATCCCCTCGGAAGAGACGGATAACATTTCTTTAATATCGTCAACTTCAATGAGCTTTTCTTCTAATGGGATGGTAACAAGTTTTTCAACTTCCGCGGGGGAGGCTCCCTGGTAGGACGTTGTGATAGAAACAATATCATATTGAACGTTCGGGAAAGCTTCTCTTTTCATTTTGAGGGCCGTGAGAATACCGGCTATGATGAGAAAAAAAGTCAATAAATTGAAAAACAGACGATTACGGATGGAAAATTGGATTAAATTCATTCTGTGTTTCCGAGCTGGCTAATGATATGAGATTGAAAATACTGGTCAAAAAGGATATTCCTTGATCGATCCAGATTCACAAGAGATTTTTCCAGATCAATGAGGGCTTCAATTTTTGCAAGTCGCGCTTCGATCAAATCATCTTGATAGTCAATAATGATATTGCTGTTGGATCGACCTAAGCGGTAATTGCGGTCTTCCTCCTCGAGTTTTTTACTTTCAAGCTCTTCGATGCGGATACGTTTTCCGGCTTGAGCAGAATTGGTCAATACAGCCCGCACTACATCATCTACTTCAAAAGCAATGTCTTTTTCGAGCTGCCGAAACTCGAGGATTAATCTTGCCTTTTCAAGCAGGGACGATTGATATTGCGCTTTGGCCTTTGTGTTCGCTAATGGAAACCGAAATTCCACGCCAAGAAAGTAGGAAGGATTTGAGGCTACGGCCATTTCCGCGACCGCGTCCGGGTAATTCGACTTTAATCCGTTCGCGTTAAAGGTGGCGATTAAATCCATTTGCGGCCACCGACTGTTTTTCTTCATGTGGACATCAATATCGGCCTGTTCAATTTGGAGCCGTTTCGTAATATAGTCCCGGCGATTTTTAATCGCATTCCTCATGATGGTATCTTGGTCTAAAAAAACACTTTTATAGGACAATTCCTCCGTTGGAACGATTCTTGAAAAATACGGGTAGTTCATTTTTAATTTAAGTGTTTCAATGGCCGTAACAAGCTCATTTTGGGCAACAAGAACATTGTTCATATGTCTTTCGGTATTGGCCTCGCTTGCGTAAATATCGACATCCTCTGCCAGACCTGATTTTCGATTTTCGATATTAAACTCCAGAAGCTGTTGCGCCTTTTCTAAAATTTCCTTTTGAGCCTTAAGCGTTTCTTGCGCAAAAACAAGATCCCAATAGGATAACTTGATTTCAGCGATGACTTCTTCGATCGTATCCTGCGTGACTATGTCGATTCGATCGATTTCAATTTCAGAAATACGAATCGGGGCTTTATCCTGTATGCCCCCGATATTTTTCAGTAAGGGCTGGGTAATAGAGGCTTCCATATCCGATACAAAAGCGGGATCTATCGGGAAAAATGGCGACGATGTATCTAAATCCTGATTTCTGAATGACAGGGAAATATCGGCTCCGGTGGGGATTTTTTTATCGATGCCGATGTTATAATTTTGGTCTGTGACGCGTGAACCGCCGATGCTATTGATCGATGCTCGTTTGTCGCGCCTCCAATTAATTTCAAACCAGGCTTCCGTATCAAAAATTGATCGCTCAATTTTAAGATCCAGGCCTGCTAAATCCTGTTCGAGCCTTGCCACCTTGACACGTATATTGTTCAAAATGCCAATCTCTACTGTTTCGTCAATTGAAAGTTTACCAATACGCTCTTCGCTGTTAGCAACATTCCCCACGGATAGAACGATGAGAATCAAAAGAAGAATCGACATACGTTGAGCCATTTGAATCATCAAGGGCCTCATAATTTGCAGTATAGTATTGATAACATTAAAGATATATATAAGCAAAATATATTAACACAAATCTCAAAAATTACCAGACCAAAATATCATTGATAACTTCTTGATCATGTAGTGGTTGCGAAAAATTATGGGGCCAAAAGTACATTCGAGTTTCAATATCGCATTTTAGATGAGATTGGACATTTTGAGACCAATGAGAAACAAAAGAATAGAAAAACCCTTTCGAAGAACATTTTTAGGAAGCTTATGCGTAAGATGGGCGCCCCAATAAGCACCCGGAATTGTTGTTATGACCAATAGTGCAAATAGGGCAAGATTCAAATAGCCAAATGAATAGGGCGGCAGGCTTTCTTTGATTTTAATTCCTTCGATCAAATACGCGATAATTCCTCCGGAAATCATAAAAGGAATCGTAGCGGTTGATGTCCCAATGGCTTTATGAATATCAAAATGAAACGTCATGACTAAGAGCGGCACAATAATCAGTCCCCCTCCGATACCGACAAGACCCGAGATAACACCGGCACAAAGGCCGCAAAGAATAAGGCCGAGAAATACACTGGTTTTAAACGTAAAACTTCGTGTCTCTTTAGATGGCATTTGAAAAAGCATACGAAAAGCCGCAAAAAAAACAATGACTGAAAAAATTCTCTTGAGAATTAAATCAGGCAAATGCGCGGCGGCCATCCCGCCTATGGCACTCCCAAGGGCGCCCGTGATACCAAGGACGAGACTGACTCGCCATACAACAGCCCCCATTCTAGAATGCTTGATGGTGCCGGCAATGACTGTGGGAAATATTATAAGCAAACTCGTTCCAAGAGCGATACGCATCGCTATATCACCTGTGATTGAATATTGTGATAAGGCCCAGTATTGTAATGGAACAAGAATGGTCCCCCCTCCGATCCCTAAAAGACCTGAGGAGATCCCGGTAAAAACTCCTCCAAAAAGAAGTAAGAGAGGGAGAATCATAAAAGTACAAGGGATTGTTTAATGAGCGGTTTTCTTAGGTAAGAATTAATTTGCACCGGAGTAGCGTCGGAATTTGTTGTTGCCGCGAGCAAGTCGACGGCTGAGTTTTCTTTTAAGGACCAAAATTTTTTCATCTGCTTCTTGCCGCAGTCTCGGATCCAAGTGATCCACGACGGACATTTTCAACACATTACGAAGCGAAGCCATGGCTGAGTCATATTTGCGCATAGAAGCATAAGTTTTAGCTAACTCAGTAACGGTGTAGACTGAGTCCGGTCTGATCTGAAGAGCTTTCTTAAGACATTCAATGGAATCATCATGCGAGCCATTGGGGACATCTCCCAGAAACATTTCCGCGAATACGCGTAGAAAAGGTGATAAGTTGGCCACTTCGCGATAATAGGTTCCTAAAACAATATAGGGAACTTCGTAATCGGGATCCAATGCAATCGCTTTGTAGGCGTTTTCTGTCACATTGTTTGATAGACGGATTTTTTCTTTGCCCCCGCGGAATATAGCTAGGTAGCCGTAACTGGACGCGAGGCAAGCGTAGGTGTAAGGGCTTTCCGGAAAATTCTCTTTCAGGAGCTCGGAATACTTAACTGCTTCTTCATAATACGCTTCTGATTCTTTGGAATTCAGATCTTCTCCGACATCAATAAGAGTGCGGGTTAACTTTAGAAGGGTTTTAAAACTATCCGGATTGAGCTCATAGGCTTTCCGGTACATATCAAGGGCAGATTTATTGTCAAAGCTTTCATAATGTTGATCCCCTGACAATAAGTATTTATCCGTCTCCTGACCTTCACTTGCCCATACTAAGGTGTACGATAAAATCATCGCTACACATAAAGCCAGACCTATCCCCCTGCCCCTAGCGGTCATACTTTCTCCCCTGCTTTGTTTTCCCCATGCAATCAAATTCGAAAATATATTATACTAAATTATTTTTATAACGCAAGCAATAACTGATTCTTACATATAGAATATTTCATTTCTGCCCTCAAGTTGTCGGATTATTAAACAGTATTACGTCATAGATGCTGATTCATAGCATCTAAAAGCACTTTTCGACTTTCCTGAGATTTTATTGAGACATAAATGATATTTTTGCTAGCAACTGTATTTTCCGTAAATTTATCAATACGGCGAGTAAGTTGGCTTTTTTCCTTTTGATTTATTTTATCCGTTTTGGTGATGACGATATAGATGGAGTCTGTGTACTGACAAAGCCATTCGAATAATACAAGATCCTCACGCGTGATATCCCGTCGCGAATCGACCAAGAAAAAAATAGCGGTGATGTTGAGCTGATGCTCGAAATACTCTTTTATCATATCCGGCCAAGTTTGATGAATACTTTTCGATATTTTTGCGTACCCATATCCGGGAAGATCCACAATGCGAAATTTGTGGTTGATCGTATAAAAATTGACGGAACGTGTTTTGCCGGGTGTTTTACTTATCGGACATAAATTCTTTTGGCGAAATACAAAATTAATAAGGGAAGACTTCCCCACATTGCTACGGCCGACAAAAGCCATTTCCGGCAGCGGCTCTTGCGGAAAATCAGCCTGGGAGAAGGCCTTTTTTATCTGGATATTTTCCATTCCGGCATCTTATTATAAAACCCTTGACTTCACGAGGGGTTTATTATACTATCTGCGCTAACCTTATTGGTTAAATGATCTTATAAATATTTTATTCCCCTGTCCCGAATGAAGAGGCCCCATGGGGGCCCTCGGGATGCCGAAGAATTGCTTCTTGGGCTGCTTCCTTCGGCATAGCCAATAAAGGCATCTTTCAGATGCATTATCTTTACATATTAAAAAGTGCTGTTTCAGGGAAGTTTTACGTTGGGGAAACGAACAACTTAGATCGCAGATTATGCGATCATTCTAAACAAAGGACTGCTTTTGGAAAACGCAACGCAGAGATCAAAATTGTTTTTAAGAAGACTTATGAAAATCGAAGTAAAGCACGAAAAGCCGAATTATGGATTAAAAAGAAAAAAAGTCATTCGTTCATTGAAAAATTAATTCAAGGTAATCGTATTATTCCCCTGTCCCGAATGTAGCGGTTTAGGGCAGGATACTTTCCCGAATGAGGCAACAGCTTGGGGAATGCTTCGGGATGCCGAAGAGTAACAGTCCTAGAAAACTTCATTCGGCACAGGATGCCGAAGCATTGCATCTCGGGCAGCTTCATTCGGCATAGCTTAGTTGATATAAAAGCTTTTGAATTATATGATCTTTGAAAATCAAATTTGTTTATAAAATCATTCCCCTGTAGCTCAGTTGGTAGAGCGCGTGGCTGTTACAAGTTAGCAGCTCTTAGTGGAAACACTGAGATGAAAAGCGGGCTAATTCAGGGAAACCTAAAGCTGACAACGGCCAAGGCAATCCTGAGCTAGCATTCATGGTTAACAAACTGTGAAGGGCAAGTGCAGAGACTTTACACCCGCTACCCTACTTCACTCATTGTGAACGGGTAAAGAGAAAGTCCGACTCTCTAAGAAATTAGAGTCAGATCGTAACCATGATGTCGCAAGTTCGAGTCTTGCCGGGGGAGCCATTCATGATGATTAGCCCTATCAATATTGATAGGGCTGTCATTTTTTAAAGCTGTGGAACTGGAATTTCGGCCAGTGGCTGGGCGGGGGCAGCCTCTGGCCGGGAGTGAATCGGAAGGGTTGTCAAAAGCTGTTTGATAATAAAGATTTAAGGCAATTTCGTTTGGGGAATAAAGGATCTTTTTAATAAATTTTTTCGCCCACAAATTCTTTTCAAGCTTGCTCTTCGAAGCTTTAGCGAAGGAGAGGCCTTTGACAAAGTGCTGAAGGGTTTGCCTAGATTTAAATAATAAATTAGTCTGGTTTTAAATCGCTTATTGAATTAGCTACCGATCGCATATCTAGCTCATAGTTCTTTTTAAATAACCAATAAAACCAGTCTGGCACTAAAGGACCTTCGCTTCTTAA
>JADFSZ010000170.1 GCA_022560555.1 PVC group bacterium | reverse complement strand
GAGAGTGGCGGTAACCAGGTATACCGCTTTACGAGGGAAGGCGAATCTAAACAGATTTAGCGGATGTGGCTCATACCCAAAGCCTGCCATAGAGGCAGGCAAGGGCGGTAGGCAAACAGGTTGTTAGCGTGCAAGGCTGGGTGGGTAGATTTAATCTGGTGCATCCATAATGAACGTTTCCACAAAACTCATGATTTTATCTAACGGAAATTCCTCTTGCCATGGTTCAATGAGATCTAGATGTCCAATGGACGAGCCTACCAAAAAAGCAAGATTCTTAGCTTTAATATTATCTTCACCGCCTTGCATCTGCTTTTCAATGATTTCAATATCACCCTTTTCCAAAATATCATTCATCTAGATCGGGTGCAATTGCATTTTTTCTGAGATTCTAAATAATTCCTAAAACATATCTTATTATTCATTCATCAATGTCCATAAGTCCGCCTTTGAATCGATTCATATAGTCTTTTGTCAATCGGGCCACCACAGGTAATAAAGCAATCAGAGCTATTAAATTCGGGATGGCCATCAGCCCGTTCATAGCATCGCAAAACGCAATGATATCATCAAGAGAAATAACCGCACCAAAGAGGATACAAAAAATGTAAATTAATCTGTAAGGCTTTACCCCTTTCGCGCCAAAAAGATAATCGGCCGCGCGATCCCCATAGTACGACCATGCAATCAGAGTCGAAAAGGCAAACAAAATAATCCCGACTGACACAACCCAGCCTGATCCAGGGAGGCCGGCTTCAAATGCCCTGCTGGTCAATTGCCCTTTGACGAAGACTGTTTCATAAGTGCGTGTCGATATAATAACAAGAGCGGTAATACTGCAAACAATAATAGTGTCAATAAAAGGCCCTAACATAGCAACAAGGCCTTCACGAACCGGTTCTTTGGTACGTGCTGCACCGTGGGCCATCGCTGCCGATCCAAGTCCGGCTTCATTCGAGAACAATCCGCGGGCAACACCTGAACGAATTACACCGCCAAACAAACCGCCGGCCACGGCTTCAGGAGCCCGGAACGCTTGCGTAAAAATTAACTGCAGTCCTTCAAATAGTAAATGATAATTTTTTATAAGAATCACCACACCCCCGATAATATATAGCAGGCACATGAACGGAACCAAACGGCTGGCCACAACGGCAATACGCTTAATGCCCCCCAGAATGACCAACGCTACCAATCCGGCAACCACGCCACCAACCATCATGCTTAAGGGCTGTATCACATCCGGATTATTGTTAAATAACAAGCCATGTGTTGCTGATACAATATTATTGACCTGAAACATATTGCCTATGCCAAAACTGGCTATCACGGTAAAGAGCGCGAAAAGAATGGCAAGCCAACGGAATTTCGGGCCCATTCCCTGTTCGATATAATGCATTGGACCACCGTGGGTTTCTCCGGATGAATCAATTTTTCGAAAATGCACAGCCAACGTACAACTGGAAAATTTCGTGGCCATCCCGACAAGAGCCGTAACCCACATCCAAAATACAGCCCCGGGCCCTCCCATGAGTATCGCGGCCGCAACCCCAACAATATTTCCGGTACCGATCGTGGCAGAGAGTGCTGTGGACAGCGCCTGAAAATGCGAGATTTCCCCCGGATCATTCGGGTTGTCAAACTGTCCTCTTAAAACACGAACAGCATGCCCGAATCCCCTCCACTGAATTCCTCTCAGCCTGATGGTTAAAAAAATACCCGTCCCCACCAAAAGCACCATCAGAGGAAGACCCCAAATCAGCGCATCAAATTTTTCGATAAGATGACTCAAAATCAAAAATACCGATTTATGTTCATTGAAGTGTTTGAAAAGGGGATGATAAAGCGGTGGAAAATTCGTTTGCGGCTCATCAATCCCGTCTAAAAGTGCAGAACTTCTGCATAAATGATCTGTTCTTCCATATCAACTTTTCGGATCACAATTCCTTCGTCCGTCCAGATTTTTTTTTCTTCATCAAAATAGTATACTTTAAGCTCATAGGGTGTGTTCACCCCCGCGGCGTGCAGGCTTTCCGGAGTATACGGGATTTTAATATAAATGGGTTCCTCAAATGTTGCTCCGTGAGGACCAAAATCCACAATCGGCCCCGCCCTTTTCAGCGTTTGAGGAAACGCTCTTACGGCGGCTGCCAAACGTTCTCGAGTCTCTTTAGAAAAATCATGCTCACCCTGAACAGTCACATCAATATCTTTAATCCGAATCTCCCTTCCTTCGCTATCACGGCCGATAACAATATCATCGGGTTCTACACCGGCAAGAGCCAAAAGCTCCGGCGAGAGCGCGATCCCGGCTCCGGCTGACAGTTCATAAAAAGGAATCCCCGTTTCTTGAGCCAATGCTTCTTCTTCAGAGACATGAAAAGTGATTGTTTGTTCGATGGATGGCTCTAAGGACTCAACTTTGCTTAAGAAAACCTGAGATTCTTTTTCCTTCTTGGCAAAATTTTCCTCATATTCACGAATCATGGCCGGTGTAAAATAAACCGTTCGGGGCTTTTTCTCAGGAACTCTTAACAGCATGGCCTCCTCGATCCAAGGTTCTTCACCTAAAGAACTTTCACCTTCCACCGGCGAAACGTCAATTGATTCATCCTTCAATGACTCTTCTTCGGAAGTCGGACTTTCCCTTTCCGTTATTAAAACATCTTCCAGTGCGTCTTTATCGATCGAGTGATCAATAATATTTTTCTCTTTTGTGGAAATATCCTCGGCCATCATGGTTTTTTTGATTTCAGTTTTAAACAATTCCTTGCGCAACTCCGAGTCTAATTGATATTCTAGCTCCTTAGCGCCGGCTTGTTGATCAGCCCTCGGCGATTCATCACTTTTAGGCTTTTTTGAACATCCGCCGAAAAACATCAATGCCAAAGACACAGTAAAAATAAAAATGGAATGATTTCGATATTTTTTCATCAACCTCCCCCTATCTGGAACCCAAAATATGCCTGAGTTTCCGTACAGCAAGCTGTACGGAAATCATGCACAAGCTTTAGGGTTGCCGATTCAGGATGAACTCGTGCCTGGATTCAACATGAGCCTGGAACCTGATAAGCCCGTGCATAATTTTAGAAGAGCTTGGCTCTTCTAAACATTAGGCGTTCGAGAAGCGTAGTTTTTCCCGAATCGCCTGCCCAAGTAGCTCGTGCATTATTTCCGATGAGCTTGACTCATCGGAAACTAAGGCCTTATCGGAAGACCAGGCCTACTCCTGAACATTCATAAGTGATTCATCCAACTGAGTCTTGTTTTCAATGTCGATAACAATCCTCATTCTTTTCTCTAAATTTGTCATGTCCACAATCCGCCCGGACAAATCGTTCGCCTCAATATTTTCAATAATCCGGTGGATATCAATATCATTTTCCTCAAGATCTTTGCGAATATGCTCCGGAAGAAAATTTTTCGCAACATACAACACAGCGAGAGGGCTCCGAACACGGAACTTTGGTTTTTCCAAATCTTGTTCAAAAATTTGAATCGACAAA
>JADFSZ010000015.1 GCA_022560555.1 PVC group bacterium | reverse complement strand
TAAGAGACCTATGATAGGCTCTCAAATATTGTATTAAAATTATATATTGGCTACCGCATCATTTTCTGTTTAACGTCTACAGAGGTTTGTAAAAGGCATGTTTCAGAAAAATATTATTCTCGTAGGATTTATGGGATCAGGCAAGACACTTGTCGGCCAAGAGCTAACGCGAAAAACCGGCATGAAATTTGTCGATCTAGATACGGAAATTGAACATCATGAGGGGTGCCCCATTTCTGAAATCTTTGACCAAAAAGGCGAATTGTATTTTCGGGATGTGGAAAGTATGCTTGCTAAAAAATACTCTCGAAAAAGAAACCAGGTGATTTCAACCGGCGGAGGTGTTGTTAAATCCGAGCAAAACATGAAACATCTTCAAAAAAATGGCGTTCTCTTTTTTCTCGATTCAAGTGTAGATGAGATATGGGAAAATACACGCAGTACAGCCCATCGGCCCCTTTTAAAGGTCCCGAATCCGAAAGAGCGTATTCGTCAATTGCTGGAAGAGCGGATACCTCAGTACCGAAAATCCGATTTTATTGTTAAGACAAAAAATCGTGATGCTCCCACGATCGCGAAAGAAATTATGAGTATATATAAAAAGCGCAAAGAATTGAGTCGCCTTAATGTTTGCCTAGAGGAGCATAATAGTTACGATATCGTTATCGGAAACGATATCAGAGATCTTTTAGCTTGTGAAATTCGAAAGGTATTTCAGGGGACAAGCATTCATATTATCACCAATACAACGGTGAATAAATTGTATGGGAGCCCTATAGAGATCCATTTAAAAGAATATGGATTTGATGTTCATCGTATTGTCATCCCGGACGGGGAACGTTATAAAACTCAAAAAACATTGGGAAATATTTACGATAAGTTTATCGAAAATCGTCTTCATAGAGATGGTCTGGTATTAACCCTTGGAGGTGGTGTCGTTGGAGATATTGGGGGATATGCGGCTGCGACCTACATGCGCGGAATTTCTTACATCCATATTCCCACGACATTATTGGCGGATGTCGATAGCAGTGTCGGCGGAAAAGTGGGAATCAATCATCCAAAAGGAAAAAATATGATCGGCGCGTTTTTTCAGCCAAAGCTTGTTTTTATTGATACGGCTTTTCTAAAATCACTAAATAAAATGGAATTGAGGGCCGGGCTGGCTGAAGTGATAAAGTACGGAATTATCCATGATGCGCGGCTATTTAAATATCTTCAAAAAAATCGAAAAAAAATAATAAATTTAAATCATGAGGCTGTCAATTTTATCGTGAAAAAATCCTGTGAAATCAAAACGGCTGTCGTTGAAAAAGACGAAAAAGAAGAGGGCCTTCGGGCTATTTTGAATTTTGGGCACACATTTGGTCATGCAATAGAGGCTGTGACGCGATATAAAACATTTCGGCACGGGGAAGCCATTGCTATCGGTATGAATATGGCTGCCGCTCTTTCGGTGCGTGAGGGATATATGAAGCGTGAGGAGATGCTAAAAATCACAAAACTAATCAGGGATTATAAATTACCGATAAAAGTTGATCAAAAAAAAGCATCGCCGGAAAATATTTTTAAAGCCATGAAGAAAGATAAAAAAGTGTTCACAAATCGATTACGGTTTATCCTGGCTCAAAAAATCGGGAAAGTGTTTATATCCAACGATATTGCCGAAGAAGACATTAAGCCCTTTCTTCTAGATCCAAGAGCCTGATGATAGAGTTGATATTATACTCATGTATTGGAAAGGTTTTTAAAAAATAATGACGGATCGTGAGGCACTTATAGCCCTTAACAGCATTGGCGGAATCGGGCCGGTGAGGGTCCGAAAGATTAAAGACTGTTTGGGAAGTTACCGTGAGGTCTTTTCTAAAAGCCTGAGTGTACTCGAGCGTAAAGGTATTCTTGCACAAACCTTAGTTGAAAAAATACAAAAACTTCCGAAGGATTGGTTGGATAAAGAACTTGCGTTAGTTAAAAAGAATAAGATACGTGTTATCACAATCGAAGACGAGGACTATCCTGAGTCATTAAAGTCCATTCAAAGTCCGCCCTTGGTCCTATATGTGTTAGGCGGTGGGAGTCTCACAGGTATAAGTGGTATTGCTATTGTCGGCTCCAGAAGGGCGTCCTTGTACGGCCGTGAAACAGCAGAACATTATGGATGGTATTTTTCAAATCAAGGATTAACAGTTATTAGCGGGTTGGCACGCGGTATTGATAGTGCTGCTCACAGAGGGGCCCTATCAGCACAAGGAGAAACAATAGCGGTTTTAGGAAGCGGTCTTGGGGATATGTATCCGCCGGAAAATAGAGATCTGGCCAAAAAAATTCAAAATCAGGGATTATTGATCTCTGAGTTTTCCATGATGACGCCGCCTTTGCCAAAAAATTTCCCCAAGAGAAACCGTATCATCAGTGCTCTCGCGAAAGGGGTCATTGTTGTTGAGGCTGCGCGCCGCTCCGGATCCCTTATCACCATGCAGTATGCTAAGAAGCAGGGCAAAAAAACATTTGCCATTCCGGGGAAACTGGATAGTATCACCTCTCAAGGCGCCCTTCGTCTCATCAAGGAGGGCGTGTGTATGCTGACACATCCTGAAGAGGTTCTCGAAGAATTGAATATCAAAATGTTGACAAAAATATCCATGGGCAACGAGAGTAAAGAACAACAGGATGATGAGTTTGGTCTTATGGAATTTATTGATCATGAGGGAATTCAAGTGAATGCTTTACATCAAAGAACAGAGCTTTCGATTCCCCTTTTGACAACGAGATTGACAAAATTAGAACTTATGGGCAAAATCAGGCAGCTTCCGGGACAAATCTATGTAAGGAGAAAGTAAAATGGCAAAGCAAAAAGGAAAAGTAAAAAAATCGGCAAAATTAGATTCAAACCGTTTCGGAACCAAAGCTGATATGGTTGAAAGAGAAGTCAAGGTCAAGGGACAGATCCATGTGATAGCAAAAGACGAACGCGGTCAATATTTAACAAGCCCCGATTTTGTCGGAACAGGTCTTGCCGATCCAAATCGGTTTTCAGGCACACGTGATATTCCAAAGGAAATACTTGAAGCTCAAGATGAGCCTGAGGTATCAGAGGAAAAGGAAGTGCCGACCCAAAAAGAAAATATTGTTGAAGAGAAGACAGAAAAAGCAATTAAAAATAAAGATGAGTTGCCGAAAGCAACTGGTGAGAAAAGCGAAAATAAAAACCAAAAGGATAAAGACAAACCTGAGTAGATTTTATTCTAAAAGGAAACCTTATGCCAAAATATCTTGTCATTGTTGAATCGCCGGCAAAATGTCGAACAATTAATAAATACTTGGGTCCTGAGTACGTTGTGAAATCGTCCATGGGACATGTTATGGATTTGCCGAAGAAGGAACTTGGAGTGAATATCTCTCATGATTTTAAACCGACATATGTGAATGTTACGGGCCGAAAAAAAGTTATTAGTGATCTGACAAAAGCGGCTAAAACTGCCGAGAAAATATATCTTGCTCCTGATCCGGATCGTGAAGGAGAAGCGATCGCGTGGCATCTGTCAAACCTTTTAAAAGTGGATGATAAAGATGCTGAAAAACGTTTTTTCAGGGTGACATTCAATCAAATAACACAAAAGGCTGTCAATGATGCTTTTAAGCACCCTACCCAATTAGATATGGCAAAAGTTAATGCCCAACAAGCCCGGCGCATACTCGATCGTATTGTCGGTTATCGTATCAGCCCTTTACTGTGGGAGAAAATCGGAAGCGGTCTATCCGCGGGACGTGTCCAATCGGTGGCCATGCGCCTGATATGTGAGCGAGAAGCCGAAATCAAAATATTTAAGTCTGAAGAATATTGGTCCGTTGTTGCCGAGCTGAAAAAAGATTCGGGAGATGTTTTTCTTGCTAAGCTTGATAAAATTGACGGGAAAAAGGCGGACATCAACAATGAAACGCAGGCTAAGACTATTGTAGAAGATCTTCAAAAAAGTTCGTACGTTGTCCATGATGTTCAAAAACGTCAGAAGAAAAGGAACCCCTTCCCTCCTCTAACCACAAGTCAATTACAACAGCAGGGAGTTAATAAATTGCGTTTTACGGCCCAACGGGTTATGCGTGTCGCTCAGCAGCTTTATGAAGGTGTTGATTTGGGTAAGGAAGGATCTGTTGGACTTATCACTTATATGCGTACGGATTCCGTACGTGTGGCCCCCGAGGCCCAGAAAGCCACCGCCGACTTTATTCTTTCAAATTTTGGGAAAGACTATCTTCCCCAAAAACCTCCGGTCTATACAACGCGCAAAAAGAATACTCAAGAAGCTCATGAATCCATACGACCGACTTTTATCGAAAAAACGCCCCAAGAGATGAAGAAGTTTCTAACAACGGAACAAATGAGGCTCTATACCCTCATTTGGCGTCAATTTCTCGCGAGTCAAATGCTTCCCGCACAATTGGAAATCGTCTCAGTCGATATTAAAGCAGGAGATTGTATGTTGAGGGCCTCCGGGACGACAGTTATTTTTGACGGTTTCTTAGCGGCATTCAAAGATGAAACTGAGGAAAAGAAAGCTGATGAAGACGAAAAAAATGGGGATGAGTCTCAAGCAGAAGATGAAAGTCTGATCCCTCCTTTGGGCGTGAATGATGCCCTGGAACTCGTGACATTAAATCCCAATCAGCACTTTACAAAACCACCTCCGAGGTACTCAGAGGCCACATTGGTAAAGGCATTGGAAGAGCACGGTATCGGACGTCCGAGCACGTACGCGTCCATTATCGCGACGATTCAGAATAGAGATTATGTACATAAAGAAAATAGACGATTTTTTCCAACACCTGTCGGAGAGGTTGTAAATGATCTGTTGGTGAAACATTTTCCGGATATTATCAATGTTGAGTTTACCGCTTTGATGGAAGAAAAATTGGATGGTATCGAAGAAGAGCATACAGATTGGGTGTCGGTCATGAAAGAATTTTATGAAAAATTTGATAGTGACTTGAAGAAGGCTAAGGAAAAACTACGAGGTATGCGCAAGGTATCTATTCCGACGGATCATGTGTGTGACAAATGCGGTAAGCCCATGGTGATTAAGCTAGGGCGTTTTGGGCAATTCTTGTCATGCGGGGAGTATCCGAATTGCACCTTTTCAAAACCGATAACAACTATGGTGAAATGCCCCCAAGAAAATTGTGATGGAGAGCTTGTAGCCAGGCGCGCCCGCGGCCGAACCTTTTATGGATGTTCCAAGTACCCGAAATGTGAGTACAAGGCCAATAAACTTCCGAAAAGTCAAAATGAAGATGATGTGGATGAAAATGATAAGAAAGTCTAAAAGATGTATCGATATCTTGAGAGGTTTTTAAGATATCTTGAGGCGGAAAAGAACGTCTCGCATCACACGCTGGATAGCTATTCTCGAGACATCCTGTCTTTCTACAAAATATTCTTAATAAAGAAAAAAGACGAACTTTCTTTTTTGAAGAAGTTCCGGTTTGCGCAGGCACGAAAATATTTAGCCACTCTGCAATCCAGGAATCTTGAGCGTCGTACAGTTGCACGCCGATTGGCCAGCTTGAGGAGTTTTTTCCGGTATTTGACCCGTGAAAATATTGTAGAGGAAACGCCGTTTTATGGCCTGGCAACCCCAAAATTGATGAAAAAACTTCCAAAATTTTTGGATGTCGAACAAGCGAAGGCTTTGGTGGAGGCGCCTAACCTTGATAAACTATTTTCTTTGCGTGATCGTGCCATTCTTGAGATGCTTTACAGTACGGGCCTGCGTGTAGGCGAGTTAGCCTCGTTGGACATCAGAGATGTTGATTTGATCGCAGATGTTATTCGCGCGCGAGGTAAAGGCAAAAAAGAACGTCTTGTCCCCATGGGTAAATTGGCATCGGTTTCCCTTAGAAAATATTTACAGAAACGAGAGGACAATAAGCGGTATCTGTTTTTAAATAAGTCGAGCGGCAGATTGAGTGTCAGGAGCATAGAGCGTATGATGAAAAAATATATTAAACAAACAGCCTTGAATTATGATATCTCCCCGCATGCGCTTCGCCATAGCTTTGCGACGCATTTGCTGGATAGAGGAGCCGACTTGAGAAGCGTACAAGAGCTGTTGGGACATGCAAGTTTATCTACAACCCAAATTTATACACATTTGACGACAGAACGTCTGAAGGAAGTTTATAAAAAAGCACATCCGAGAGCATAAAGGCCGCCATGCGTTGTGCGTCATGCGACATGCGTTAAAATCAATAAGACACCAAGGGGTGTGCGCTTAAAATAAAGATCAGGATCGAGGCAAAATGAACGGTACAAAAAAAGCTGTTGTTCTTTTGTCCGGCGGATTGGATTCGACAACGCTGTTAGCCATCGCCCGAAGTGAAGATTATCAGATCTATGCTCTAACTTTTGATTATGGGCAGAGGCATGTTATTGAACTTGAGAGCGCCAAGGCTATAGCCAAAGCCTGCGCGGTTCATGAACACCGGGTGATAAAAATTGACCTAAGAGCCTTTGGAGCGTCTGCCTTAACGGCAGACATTGATGTGCCGAGTCATAGATGCGAAAGTGAAATAGCAAATGGTATTCCCATTACGTATGTCCCTGCCAGAAACACGATATTTTTGTCCTATGCCCTGGCTTGGGCGGAAACCCTTGAGGCCGAAGGTATCTTTATCGGAGTGAACGCGGTGGATTATAGCGGTTATCCGGATTGCCGCGGGGAATATCTTGAGGCATTTCAAAAGCTTGCAAATTTAGCGACAAAAAAGGCAGTTGAGGGGTTTCAACTAAAAATTCAGGCACCTCTTATCCAATTAACAAAATCAGAAATCATCCGTTTGGGGGTGTCTCTCGGCGTAGATTATAGTATGACAACCAGCTGCTACAATCCGGATCCCAACGGGATGGCTTGCGGAGTTTGTGACAGCTGTGTGTTACGGCGAAAAGGGTTTAAGGAAGCAGGCATGAAAGATCCAATAGCGTATAGCGGATAGAAAAACAAAAAGCAGAAAATATCATTAAGTCGAAAATGGAGTTTTCCTATGACAAGAAAAAAGAAATCAAAATTAACGTGGCTTTCTATGGGACATAAACAATATCCAAGAAAACCGGATAAAAAAATTCTAGAAACGTTTGATAATCGCCATCTCAAACGTAATTATACTATAACTTTCGATTGTCCTGAGTATACATCCGTTTGTCCTATTACGGGTCAGCCTGATTTTGCACGCATTATTATTAGATATATCCCAAATAGACTTTGTATCGAGTCAAAATCTTTAAAGCTTTACTTGTTTTCTTATCGAGATGTCGGAACGTTCTTCGAATCCGCCGTAAATAATATTCTTGAGGATCTTGTCCTTGCCGCGCAACCGCGCCATATGACTGTCCGTGGAGAATTTCACGTCCGGGGTGGTATAGGCATGACAGTCGAAGCTGAATATTCAAATAAAATGAAGAAATAAAACTATGGAGAAAATCGAAATTATTCAAGATGATATTGCAAAAGTGAAGGCGGATGCCATCGTGAATGCCGCGAATGAAAGTCTCTTAGGCGGAGGCGGTGTCGATGGCGCTATTCATCGCGGGGCAGGGCCGGAATTACTTGTGGAATGCCGGACACTAAACGGATGTTCTACGGGAGACGCGAAAGTTACGAAAGCCTATAATCTTGGGGCCTCATGGGTTATTCATACGGTTGGTCCCGTGTGGACGGGTGGGAATAAAAACGAAGATGAGCTTTTAAGAAGTTGTTATCAAAAGTGTTTTCAAAGGGCGAGTGAATTGGGGATTACATCCATAGCTTTCCCGGCCATCAGCACAGGTGCTTATCGATTTCCACTTGAGAGGGCTACGTGTATCGCGCTGGAAGAAACAATTGCCGCGTTGAAAAAATTTCTGAAAATCCAAAAAGTCATCTTTGTCTGTTTTGGAAAAAATGCCTTTGAAGCTTATCAGAAAATACTAACGGAGAAAAACCCTATCTAGGATTTAGCCGCTTTGTTAACAAGGAGAGACAAACGGGCTTTTTTTCGATTGGCTGTATTTTTTTTGAGGATACCCTTGGAGACGCCCTTATCGATAACCTTAAAAGCGTTTGTGAGGCATTGAGCTGCATCTTGTTTGCTGTCGATCACATCACGAAGCTTTTTGACTGTCGTTTTAATCGTTGATTTGACAGCCATGTTTTTTGCTGTCCTCTTTTTAGTTTGCCGCATGAATTTGATGGCTGATGATGAATTCGGCATAGGGCCTACTCTTTCAATTTTAGTGTTTTTAGAATTCTTAAATTAAGTCGAGAACTTACATCCATTGCTCACGAAAATGCTATTATACGAATGAGGTTTTATTCGTCAACACGTTTCGTGCGTTTTTTTCGGTTGATCAAAGTACGAGCCCAAAGCGTAACGATATGTAAGATATTGATAAATAAGGATTTATAGTATTTATGGCTTCAGGTAAATCTCAATCATTGGATCAAAAAATCAAGCAGATTCCGGACGCTCCGGGGGTTTATCGTTTTTGTGATGCTCTCGGGGAAGTGTTATATGTCGGAAAGGCCAAGTCTCTAAAAAAACGGGTGAAGTCCTATTTTTCCCATAAAAAAGGATTATCGGTGAAAGTCCGGAAATTGACGGAAAAAACCAAGGATATTCATATTGACGTAACGGCCTCGGAAGATGAAGCCTTGTTTTTGGAAGACGAATTGATTAAAAATTATCAACCCCCGTTCAATATTCTCCTCCGGGATGATAAGACATATCCCTATGTGTATATCAGTACTCACGAGATGTTTCCACGGGTTTTATTCAGCTATCGTGCTATGAAGGGGGAAGGAAAATATTTTGGCCCTTTCCCAAGCTCTCGCATCGTGAAAAATCTTTTAGCGCATGTGCGTAAGAAATATCCCTATCGTGACTGTCCCCGGGAAGTCGGACATAAATCGTATCCCGAGTCCTGTATCTATGATCAAATGGGATTGTGCGGTGCCCCGTGTATCAAAAAGGAATCGTTTGATCATTATAAAGAGACGATAAGAAAAATTTGTGAGTTTTTGGAAGGGAAACAAAAATCAATGATACGTGATATGTATAAAATGATGCTGGATGTTTCACAAAAACAGGACTTTGAGAAAGCGGCAAAGATCAAAAAACAATGGATTATGGCAAAAAAATTGTTAACGATATCGTTAGCAAAAAGTGATGCGTGGTCTCGGGGTATCACCAGAGGTTTAATTGAACTGAAGGAAAAATTAAAGATGACGTCCCGGATTGTTTCGATGGAAGCTTATGACATATCGAACATATCCGGCGAGCTTTCAGTAGGGGTAAGTGTGATGTTCCATAACGGAAAACCGTATAAAAGAGCTTACAAAAAGTTTCGTATAAAAACAGTAAAAGGACCCAATGATTTTGCCATGATGGAAGAAATCTTATACCGGCGGTTCAAACAAATACTTAAAAATAAGGAATCCATCCCGGACCTTATTCTTATTGACGGAGGAAAAGGACAACTTACGAGCGCGATAAAGGCGCTGGATCAACTCGGTATCATGGGTTATACCATAGCCGCCTTAGCCAAGAGAGAGGAATTGGTATTTATTCCAAACCAAAAGGCACCTATTATACTTGGACGTAATTCTTATGCGAGAAAGATTCTCCAAGCTTTACGGGATGAATCTCATCGCTTTAGTCTGGCCTATCATCGATCCTTACGCTCGAAGGTGTTTTTGGAAAGTCACCTTGATGCTATCCCCGGCATAGGCCCCGTGTTGAAAAAACGCCTTCTTAGGCACTTTGGATCAGTGAAAAAACTTTCACGATCATCAAAGAAGGAAATTTTGAAAGTGCCCGGGATAAGCCAAAAAACTGCATTGAACATACTTAAGGGCCTATCTAAAGATTAGAAATAATTGGCTTTATATCCTGCGGGCCTTGACACTAACATTGACAAAATCCTTCCTTTCGTATAACTTATATAAAATTTTATATCAACTAGAGCGCCTAAGGTTCTAAATTCAAGAAAATGGATATCACAAAGATCAGGAATTTTTGTATTATTGCGCACATTGATCACGGTAAATCAACGTTAGCCGATCGCTTATTGGAAGAAACGAGTACGGTCTCTGCCAGAGAACTTAAAGAACAATTTCTCGATGACATGGATATTGAACGGGAACGTGGTATTACGATCAAAGCCAAAGCTATCCGCCTGGATTATAAAGGATATGTTCTCAATTTGATCGACACCCCGGGGCATGTGGATTTTTCCTATGAAGTATCCCGGAGCTTATCGGCATGCGAAGGCGCCCTTTTGGTGATTGATGCTAGTCAGGGTGTGGAAGCTCAAACCGTTGTGAATTGCCGTTTGGCCAAAGCTCAAAATCTGACCATCATTCCTATTCTAAATAAAATTGATATCAAATCTGCGGATATTCAGCTATGCCAAAAGCAAATACGTGACGTTCTAAAAATAGAGGAAGACAAGTGCACACTTATTAGCGCGAAAGAGGGATTGAATATTCCTAGTGTTCTTGAGCGGATTATTAATGAAATCCCTTCTCCTGTTGGAGACGAAACAAAAGAATTGCAAGCTCTCGTTTTTGATTCAACGTACAATTCCTATCGTGGAGTTGTGGTTTGTATTCGTGTTGTCAATGGCACTATTCGGGCGGGTATGGAGATTCTATTTATCCAATCAAAGAGGAAATATCGCGTGGAAGAAATTGGGATATTTAAGGCTGCGAATGTCAAAACCGACGTTTTGTCTGCCGGAGAAGTGGGATATGTTGTGGCGAACATCAAAGATAGCCATGATATTCAGATCGGGGATACGATTACGGATTCCAAGCGGCCGACAAAAAATGTATTTCCCGGGTACAAAAAAATTCATCCCATGGTGTACGCAGGACTCTATCCGGTGAATCAGGCGGATTATGAAGCCCTGCGGGACTCTTTGTCGAAACTAGGGCTCAATGATTCTTCGCTGACATATGAGGCGGAGTCATCTCCGGCGATCGGATTTGGATTTCGGTGTGGTTTTTTGGGCCTGCTTCATATGGAAGTGGTTCAGGAGCGTTTGGAAAGAGAGTATGGTCTCAATCTCATAACAACGTCTCCGAATGTGACGTATCAAGTGATAGATGAAAAAGGAAAGGAATTATGGATCTATAATCCCAGCCAAATGCCTTTAACGCACGAATGCCGTGAGATAAGGGAGCCTTTCATCCATGCGTATATTATTTGTCCGGTCACTTCCGTGGGCTCGGTGATGAAGCTGGCACAAGATCGCCGCGGAGTCTATAAAAGTACCGAATATATGGATGAACAGCATGTGATTTTAACGTATGAATTGCCTTTATCCGAAGTGATCTATGACTTTTATGATCGCTTGAAATCCGGTACAAACGGATATGGATCTCTTGACTATGAGCATCTCGGATATCGAAAAAGTGATTTGGTAAGATTGGATATTATGGTGGGGGGAGAGATTGTGGATGCTTTTTCCAGTATTGTTTTTCGTAAGGAAGCGGAAAGTAAAGGCCGTCAAGTGGCTTTGAAATTAAAAGGTCTTATTCCAAGACAGCTTTTTGAAATCTCTCTGCAGGCGGCTATAGGCTCCCGGGTGGTTGCGAGGGAAACCATTAAGGCCTTACGGAAAAATGTTACGGAAAAATGTTACGGGGGAGATATTACAAGAAAGCGAAAACTTTGGGAAAAACAAAAAGAAGGCAAAAAAAGAATGAAACAATTCGGCAAGGTGCAAATACCTCAAGAAGCTTTTATGGCTGTGATAAAAAAGGACGAGAACTGACCTTTTACTAAATAATGGGCACATTGGCTGAGACAATTTTGAAGCGAGACAAGGAGACGAGGAGCGTGGCGTGTTCAAGGCAACACGTAAGCGACGAGCAACGCCGTCGCAGCTCAAAAGGGGCCAGCCTCTTCGAGGAAGCCTCTCTTTGGCCTGTTCTCTGTGTTACTTCTCCTCAACGTAGTGCTTTGAATACGCCGTCGTTGTCGCGCCGTGCGTCAGGCTCAAATAGAGGCTTCCATTGTATCCATTACTTAGTGAAAGGTCAGTAAAATGTGGCTTCGGGATAAATTAGTCGGCTTGAAGGATACGAACCCCAAGCGGAAAAGTATCGTACGTGAATACGCGGAAGCCCTGATCATAGCATTTCTGCTTGCTATGCTTATACGCACTTTCGTTATTGAAGCATTTAAGATTCCTACCGGGTCCATGATACCCACTCTGATGATTAAGGATCGTCTTATCGTGAGTAAGTTTACTTACAAATTTGAGGAGCCCGAGAGGGGAGATGTGATTGTATTTAAATATCCTGTGAATCCTAAGCGTGATTTTATCAAAAGAATGATCGCTAAGGGAGGCGAGAATGTCGAGATCCGCGGCGGTAATATTTATATTGACGGTGAAATGGTGATGATGGACGAAATTAAAAATAAATACTACTATAATCGCGGGCCTTACGGTGCCGAGGGTATGATTGTCAATGTTCCGGAAAATCACTATTATGTACTCGGTGATAATAGCAACAATAGTAAAGATAGCCGCTATTGGGGGTTTGTCCCTAAAGAAAATCTTGTAGGGAAGGCGCTTCTTGTTTTTTGGCCGTTTAACCGTGTCAGGCTCATACGCTAATTTAAGTCTATTCCTTACGAATCTGTCACTTATGAAAAATACCATTCCGAATATCATTACGCTGTTTAGAATTGTTATGGTCCCCGTATTTGCTATCTCAATCTACTATATCGATGATCCCGCGGCATCAAAACGCTGGATTCCATTTTGGATATTTCTCGTATGCGCTCTTTCGGATGCCCTGGACGGGATTCTCGCTCGAGCTCTTAATGCCAGAACACTTATAGGAACGGTGCTTGATCCTGTGGCTGACAAGCTGTTGTTGCTTGTCGCGTTTGTTATGCTGACATGGAAGGGATTGATCCCTGTCTGGCTGATGATTCTTGTTGTGAGTCGGGATAGTATTATTGTGGGGGGAGTTTTAATTTTAAATGTTGTTAAGCCCGTTGTGGAGATTACACCAAGAATATGGGGGAAAGCCACAACCTTTATTCAGATGCTCACGATCCTCATGGTATTACTTGAAAGCCCCAGTGTTACGATTTTAATATGGATGACGTTATCGGTGACCTTCATATCCGGTTTTGATTACATTATATCCGGGTTGCGTTATCTGGATAGCCCCCATATGGAGGCTCCAAAATGAATCGAATTGTTGCTATTATTGGAAGACCCAACGTTGGTAAATCCACGTTATTTAACCGCATGATCCGGAAAAACAGGGTTATCACGCACGTTGAGCCGGGCATGACAAGGGACCGTGTGTATGGGGCATGCAAAGTCGATCAAGTTTGCTTTTCTCTTGTGGATACGGGAGGGATAATGCCATCGCCCCAAAGCCATATCGAAGTTAGTATTCGCGAACAAGTGGATTTTGCCTTGGAAGAATCGGGGCTTATACTTTATGTTGTTGATTTTGCCGGAGGAAAGATGAATGTCTTAGATGGCGGGCTCCTTAAGGAAATACGAAAAAAAGGCAAGCCTATTATTCTAATTATTAATAAAGTGGACCAGAAGGCGGACGAATCGGAGTTAGCAGAATTCCACTCTTTAGGTACGAGTAACATCTGCGCTGTGTCCGCGGTACATAATCGCGGCATAGAAAATATATTTGAGCAGATTAAAAATATCTTGGCTGATACTCCTGAGGGTGAATCAGTTGAATCCCAAGAAAAATCTTTACACGTGGCTGTTGTTGGGAAACCTAATGTGGGTAAATCCTCGTTCATTAATTGCTTGCTGGAGGAGAAACGTCTCATTGTCGATGATGTCCCGGGGACTACCCGCGATGCTGTTGACGTTCGTGTCATGTATAAAGGCGAATCATTTACTTTTATCGATACGGCCGGGATGAGAAAAAAAAGAAAAGTCGTAAAAATACCTGAGTCGTATAGTGTCGCGCGCAGCCTTAAAAGTATACGAGACGCTCGAATTGTGATTCATATGATTGATACGTCTGAAGGCTTGACGGAGCAGGATTTAAAAATCATTGATTTTATTTTAAGGGAGGGAAGGGCTCTTGTTTTGGTTGTCAATAAATGGGATACAATCAAAGATGTTACGCAGGAAAAGTTTATTAAATATATCGATCAGCGGTTTAGAAAACGAAGAATATTCGACGTATTATTTATGTCCGTTAAAGAGGGTCTTAATGTGTTGAAAGTATTTGATTATATTCATGAGATACAAACTCATTTTGAGAGAAAAATCGCGACAAGTATTGTGAATCAAGTATTAAAAAAGGCCACATTGAGTTATACGCCTCCACTGGTTCGTGGTAAAAGAGCAAAATTTTATTATGCCACTCAGATAAATGTCTTTCCTCCTCAATTTCTGATATTTGTCAATGATCCCAAGAACATTGTTCCTTCTTACCGACAATATTTGCTTAACTATGTTGAGGAGCGATTTGGATATCGCGGAGTACGCGTTGATCTAAAATACAAAATGAGGCCGCGAGAGGATTACCCGAAAGTTAAACGCCAAAAAAGAAAGAAGGGGCGCCGTTAATGGAATGTGTCGGTAAATTTTTCTTTTTGTTAACCCTTTCTTATATTATAGGTTCCATCCCCACCGGATATTGGGTAGGAAAAGCATTTTTTCATAAAGATATCAGATCATTCGGGAGCGGGAATCTTGGTGCTTCTAATGCTTATCGCGTATTGGGTCCTGTCGCGGGTGTCAGTACGCTTCTTTTTGACATCATGAAGGGGGTGGTGGCGGTGCTCCTCTTGCCGAGACTGTTTTTGGTTGACCTGTCTATTCTTCAATCCATTTTATTAGGGGTTGGGGCTATCGCGGGCCATACATGGACGGTATTTCTAAAATTCCACGGAGGTAAAGGCGTTGCCACAAGCGCGGGCGTTTTTCTCGCTCTGAGTTGGAAAGGCATGCTGGCGGGTATTATCGTTTTTGCTGTTATTTTTTTCCTTTTTCGTTATGTGTCTTTAGCCTCTCTTGCGGCTACGATTACCATGCCTGTATTTTTAATCCTATTTCACGAGCCGAAAGAATTGGTCTTGTTTTCCGTTATCATTGGTATGATCATTATTGTTCGTCATCGAGAAAATATTCGGCGTCTTATCCGGGGGAAAGAAAACCGTCTTCATTAAATGTGATGGGCTGTGCAGAATGTGTATGATGTCTCATAAGAAAATCAGTGATTTTGTAAGAAACAACCGGGTCTATATGCTCATGTTGGTTTTTATATTGCTTGTGCAGGTTCTGAGCGTGTATCTTCCCGTTGAAATAGATGAGTTAACGACCGCTAAAATTATGGATCCATTAGATCAGGAGTCCGTTGAGGATGTCTTACGAATACATCCAATATTAAAACGAGCCCTTCATGGGGCCATTTTCCTGTTTGCACTCATGCTGGTTCTGGGGTCAATTTTACTTATCATTTTTTTGGTGCTGGAATTATCCGGAAAAAAAACCATCCCTTCTTTTTCATCCCATGAAACGCCGCTATGGAATCTCACGGAAGTCTTTCGCGTTTTGCTTGTGTATTTGTTTTTTGGTTA
This sequence comes from PVC group bacterium, assembly GCA_022560555.1. Classification (GTDB taxonomy): domain Bacteria; class JADFSZ01; order JADFSZ01; family JADFSZ01; genus JADFSZ01. The sequence continues at coordinate 655 of JADFSZ010000015.1, read as the reverse complement.
TATTTTAGGATTAACGGAAGGTTTTTTTGCCTCAGGGCTTGATAAGGAGGTATTAGCCGAGAAGGATTGGGTTCAAGGGCTCAATGCTTTGATATTGGATATAGGCATTGTCATTTATATCTTCTTTCGTATTACCAAGATTTTTGGACAAAGCCTTGGGGCTATAGGAATAAAAGCACACAAGAAATTTAAAGCGATTCTCTGGGGGCTTCTTTCCTATATTGGTTTTGTTCCTGTTATGTTTTCCGGAATTATTATATCTTTTTTTCTTATGAGTTTTTTGGGGCGCCCCATACAGCCTCATCCGCTGATTCCCATGATGATGGCGGAAGAATCCGCTGTCGTGATTCTGTTTTTGGTTTTATTGGCCTGCGTTATCGGTCCTATTTGTGAGGAAATCATTTTTCGCGGACTCATGTATCCGGTTGTACGAGAAAAATACGGTGTTTTTGCCTCGATCATTATTATTGGGGTCATATTTTCTTTGATTCATGCGAATATGTATGCTTTTTTACCGATATTTTTTCTTGGATGTCTCTTGACTTTTCTATACGAACGGACCGGATCGTTAACAGCATCCATTTCGGTTCATATTATCCATAATAGTTCGATGATGGTACTCTTCGGATTTTACAAACATGTATACGGATTGACA
>JADFSZ010000169.1 GCA_022560555.1 PVC group bacterium | reverse complement strand
GCGGCCAAAGCAATATCCAGCGAACTGAGGAAGATGGGGATACATAGGAAAACAGGGAAGTCCCTATCACAGATAGCCGAAGGACTGAACCCCAAATTGCGGGGTTGGATAAGTTGCTTTGGTAAATATGGAGGGGCGAAGTTTAAGCATGTGTTGCATCTACTGAATATAAGGCTATATAAATGGGTGAGATGGCGCTACAAGCTAAGGGGCAGGACGGGGATGATAATAGAAAAGGTGAAGAAGTTTTACGAGAAGGGCCCGAACCAATCTGCACATTGGAGTTTTGGAATACGTCCAATGAAAATTACGTGATGCATAAGAAGAGCCGTATGGGTCGAGAGGCTCACGTACGGTTCTGAGAGAGGTTTGGGGTGAAATTCCCCTTACCTACTCGACTAGCTACTGGTATTAATTACTTAGTAAAATCACCCTTTTTACAGGTTTTTTAGGTGGAAAATGTACTGATACTCCTATTGAATAAGTATTTTCCTTTTGAACATATGGAAAAGATTTCCAGCTCTTCATCGATTCGATTACTCTTTTCGCCTCTTCTTCACAGCCAAATCCTAATTTCTTAACCTTTTCCTTTCCATTCGATCCGGGAACTATTTCAAGAAAAAAACTTCTCAAGCTTGTGCAACAATCATGTCCATGGAAAAGCCTAGGATTATCATGACGAAAAAAAATTTAGAGCGGCTTGACCACAAGCACCTTTGGCATCCCTTTACTCAAATGGAAGAATACGAAAAAGAAAAGCCGCTCATTATAGAAAAAGGAGACGGATGCTATCTGGTTGATATTTATGGAAAAAGATATTTCGACGGCATTTCATCTCTATGGACAATTGTGCATGGACATAATCAACGAAACTTGAATCACGCTTTGATACATCAAAGCCAAAAAATATCCCACTCGACTCTTTTAGGTCTGAGTCATCCTTCGGCTATCAAGTTGGCCGAAAAACTTGTTCAAATCACGCCGGGCAGACTTACCAAAGTTTTTTATTCCGATAACGGCTCGACAGCCGTCGAAATTGCTCTCAAGATGGCTTTTCAGTACTGGCAGCAAAAACGCGGATCTCCGGGGCAAACAAAGCGATGGCGAAACAAAACGAAATTTATCCATTTTTCGGGGGCCTATCACGGGGATACGATTGGAAGTGTCAGTGTCGGCGGGATGGATCTGTTTCATAAAATATATCACCCTCTCCTTTTTCGGTCTAAAAAAATTCCCTATCCGCATTGCTATCGATGCCCCTATAAAAAACATCCGCAAACATGTCACAAGGAATGTGTGAGCGATATGAAACAAAAAATTCGACAATACGCAAACGAAACAGCCGCTCTTATTATAGAACCCCTTCAAGGAGCTTCCGGAATGCGAAAAAGCCCGCGAGGATATTTCAAAGAGGTCGAGCGTGCTTGTCAAAAGCACCGTGTTCTTTTGATAGTCGATGAGGTGGCCACCGGATTTGGACGAACCGGAAAAATGTTTGCGTGTGAGCACGAGCGTGTTCAACCTGATTTACTAACCCTGGCCAAGGGCCTGACCGGGGGGTATCTTCCCTTAGCGGCTACATTGACCACTCAGGAAATTTACCAGGCGTTTAAGGCCCCCTATCATTTATCAAAAACTTTTTTTCATGGCCATACCTATACGGGAAATCCCTTAGCGTCCGGGCTCGCGTTAGAAAATATTCGTTTATTTCAAAAGAACGGTGTCCTAAAAAAACTGAAGGAAAAAATTCAGCATCTTCGTATTTCTCTTTCCCTTCTGGAGTCTCATCCTCATGTCGGGGACATTCGGCAATGCGGATTCATGGTCGGTATTGAGCTTGTTGAAAATAAAAAAACAAAAAAAATGTTTCCTTTATCCCAAAAAGTAGGAGCCCGTGTCTGTCGTAGAGCCCGGTATTATGGTGTCATATTGCGTCCCTTGGGGGATGTGATCGTTCTGATGCCTCCTTTATCGGCCACGAAAAGGCAGTTAACATACTTATGTAGAACCGTTCTCAAATGCCTTTATGACGAGCTGGGAGCTTGGCCCAAAAATGCATGACTAGATCTTCCTCAAATATCGCTCATCCTTATACACCTTTGTTTTGGTTTTCTTTTTCGTTTATTCTATCCTTGCGGCTTAGTTTGTCACAGTCATTCGTGGGAATCTCTTGGGGTCTTCTTTTTCTTATCATCACCCTGCTTGGCCAATGGGTCCAAAAAAAATCCCTACCATCCACTCATGTAAGTTTATTTTTTGGATGGATGACAGGGATGATTCGCGGGGGCCTGTTTGATCAGCCGGCAACACAAGCCCCCATAGATCTTTGGGTCGCGGTCACATCCCGGTTTGAAATGGTTCATCATGTTATAAAGGAAAAGCTTCTTTTAGGGGCCGATGACATTGGAGCCGGGTATCAGATTGTGCTTGCGATGCTCCTGGGGGAGCGCTCCATGATCCCGCAAGACATCCTGCAGGATTTTATCCAAACGGGGACCATGCATATTTTAGCTATATCCGGTCTTCATTTTGTTCTCATCGGGACGATTATTTACCAGGCCGCGTGGTACCTGACGCGGCGTCGAATATCGGCCTCTTGGATTACACTTGCTTTTATTTGCTTTTACGTCATTTTGGTAGGAGAGAGGCCGTCCGTTTTTCGTGCCGGCATCATGATGGCTGTGTATATAGGCGCGGATATTGTTTCCCGGCGTCCGCATACCATGAATGCCTTGGCCCTGGCCGCATTCCTGATCCTTATGGTGAAGCCCGATGAGTTGAGTCATGCGGGGTTTCAGCTGTCTTTTTTGAGTGTATTTGGAATTATTCGCGTATATCCTTGGATGAAAAATATGAGCTTGCCTTTTTTTCATAGCTTGGAGCTCGCCGGGTCCCATTCGAAATGGAAACGTCGCGGAAAAGACCTTGCCGGTAAAACATTAAACATGTTTTTGATTTCGTGCGCGATATTTTTGGTGATATTTCCCATCTCGATGACTCACTTTAACCAGCTGTCGTTTATTTCCGTTTTTGCGAATGTTTTAATTGTTCCATTGGCGGGTCTTTCTCTTACGCTAGGTTTCACGGGCCTTGTGTTCTCGTTTTTATTTCCGATAGTCTCTTCCCTGTTCTTTTTGTCTTGCGGATTTGTTATGAATATCGTTATGTTTATCGCGAAAGGACTTTCGGGATGGCCCGGAGCTTACATGGAGTTTGCAAAAACCCCGGGTCCTATGACGCTCCTTTCTTATTATGCGTGCTTGCTGGGTGTTGTTGAATATTCGAACATCAAAAAAATCCTAAAGAAATGGAAAACAAAACACGTTGTTATTTGGTTCCTTGTCGGAATGAACATCTGGATTTGGACGGATTTGTTTTGGCGGCATACAGTTCATAGTGATCACCTTCAAATTCATATGTTTAACGTAGCTCAAGGCGAATCCATTTTAATAGAAACACCCGATCAAAAATATATTCTGATTGACGGAGGGGATCGGGATGACCAGTTTGATTGCGGGGAAAGAATCATAGCCCCCTATCTAAAACGAAAAAGAATTCCTCGCATCGA
>JADFSZ010000168.1 GCA_022560555.1 PVC group bacterium | reverse complement strand
AATGATATTTCATGGCTCAACAAATCCTACAAAACAAAATTTAAGAGTTTTGATGATATTTGTCAACCCCAAGGCGAGTTTGATAATCATCACGCGCAAATGTTCTGGGATTGGTCGGAATTTTACCGTGAATTTTATGCTTTATATTATCAGACCCTGTACAATCTTGTTCGCGAGAACAATGTTGATTTACCTGTGTCTGCGAATATCCCGCAATTTTGGGATTACAATATGTGTGCTCGTGCCGATCAAGGGGTTATGACATCAACTCAATACAAATATTTTTACAACTATGTGCATGACGTTATTCTTGGGGGAGCTTACCAGATGCGCCGGCTCGATTTTGAAAATTTTCATGATACGATTGTTATGACCGAAATGGCTCGTATGTATTCATCCTCGAATGCGCCCATATCCTGTGCCGAAATGCAAGTGGGCGGTATGAATGACCGTCCGCGGATTTATCCAACGGACGTCGAACTTAATCTCAAGTCAACCGTCGGGCATGGCGTGAATAGCATTAACGGGTATATGTTTGCCGGCGGGGTGAATTGGCGCAATATCGGTTGCCGTGGCACGTATCACGAATGGCAGGCTCCCGTAACTTCGGACGGAAAAAAACGATCGCATTTTGAGACCATTAAGCAATTCGGAGAAATTATGAAAATGTGGGGCTCCAAAATTGCCCCTCTTGAAACTGTTCACGATGTTCATGTCGGATTTTACCCTCTATACTACGAAACGGAATATATGCGTGGTGACTATATTGACAATTTGACGCGCATTCGGGATCGTTTCTTTTTTGACGGGATATTGCGCTTGCTTCAGGTCGCGGGCTATAATTATTCCCTTGTCGATATTTCAAAGAATGATTGTCTTGACCCCGAACGATTCCCCGTTTTATGGACATTCGCACTTGATTTTATGGACCAAAAAACACAAAAGCGTCTGGTCGAATATGTGAATAAGGGCGGCCGTTTGATCCTCTATCCAACTCTACCCGAAATGGACACAGATTTTTCTCCATGCACCATCTTAGCCGATGGATTGGGTCTTTCTTTGAAGAAAAGAATTAACACAACGATCGTGAATTATGGAAAAAAAGATATTTTTCTCGATGCCTTTTATCCGGTAACAACCGTAGACATTAAAGGCGAGGCCAAGATCACGGCCGAAGTCAAAGGTGTTGGGGCCTGCGGTTTGAGTAAAAAGATAGGAAAAGGGAAGCTTATTTATACCGGGTACGGCATCACTCATTACTTTGATTACCACATCGCCCATGTGGATGAATTGACGTCTCTTATGGGTGTCAAAAGGAGTGTTGAGACGAGTGGTTACGATGTGCATGCGGTATTACGAATGAACGGGGAATCGGGCTTTCTTTTCCTCTGCAATTACAATGATGATACGAAAGTTACAAAGATCAAAATCAATTTTCCCCTTAAGATAAACTTAGCGGCAGGGCGCCCCGTGACTCTGCCTAACAGAAGCGCGTGGATTCTGCCGATCGAGCAGGCACTCACGGATCAAATTCATATCGTCTATTCAACGGCAGAAATTACAAAAGTTCAAAAAAAAGGCAAAAACACCGTATTGAGCCTTCGCGCTCCCAGAGATGCCCAAAGCATGATGAAGTTCCGTTTTCAAAAAATCCCCCGGAGATTTCTTGTCGACGGAAAGAAACCAAAAAAAATATCCGTTAAGGGACGGGTTGTTGAAATCACGTTTGTCGTGAACCATCCCGCGCACAAAGCTGAACTTACGATTGTCAGCTGATGGGATGAAACATAGGTGATCAAAAGCATGAAGCGATTTACGTGTCAGAAAATGTTAATCATCATCATGACGGGCTTTATGGCTCTGGTTTATATCGGTGACAATGTGCATGCCGGAGTCAGAGGCATTCATTCACGAAAAAACCGGTCTAGCTCTCATAAATCAGTGTCAGAAAATAAAATGCTTATTTTCTCAGGTTCCGAATATACGGATGAGCCTCGATCCGGCGCGAGGATTTATGGAGGACAAAATCCGGTTTATATCATGAGCCTCAAAGACGCGATATCCATGGCGCTGAAAAATAATAAACCTCTCGAATTTGCCCAAAAACAAATCGAAATCTCTAAAATGCGTATACTTGAAACATGGAGAAACTTTTTTCCGACATTCAGTTTGTCCTATAATACATCGCACGGAGTCAGTGGTGGAGGACGATTTGAAGGTGCATCAAAAGAGTTCAACCTCTCTCAGACACTTTATGCCGGAGGGCGCGTTTGGAATTCGTACCGGCAGGCCCGACTCAATGTGGAACTCGCGCGCCTGAATCTTATGCAGCTCAAAGTGTCCATGGTGACCAATATAAAGGAGTCTTTCTTCAATGTGGCTTTGTATGAAATGAACCGGGATATTCAAGAAGATGTTCTTGTTGAGGCTAAGCGCATTTATGACATTGAGAAAAAGCTTCTCTCTCTTGAAATCAACACGCAGCTTGATTATTTAAACGCGATTAGCGGGTACAATACAATTAAGTTTACGGCAACCTCCGCTGAAAAAGACCTTGTTCTCGCTTTGATTGCGCTCAAAAACGCTTTAGGGCTTCCGTTAGATTCCGTTGTTCATATCGTCTATGACATGAAACTGAAAAAAATCGAAATCCATCTGGACGAGTGCTTAAAATTGGCCATAACAAACCGTCCCGATCTTAAAACGGAAATACTTAATTTGGAAATTGCCGGACTCAGCAAGAGCATCACGCTCGCCGGAGAACGTCCTACAGTCAGTGTTGATTGGAATTATCAAAGAAAAGGAGAATCTCCGTCAGACTGGGAGCATATCTCTATGACGGAAGGGTATACGTGGTCTATTAAAGCGGATGTTCCGCTGTGGTATGGGAACACCTTTCGATATTCAAAGCAAGAATCAGCCCCCGCTCAGGTCAGCACGGAATTTTTCGGGGGAGCTAAGACCTATCAAAATGCTTATACCTTTGAGGTGCTCAATAATCTTGGGTATTACCCGGAAAAAGAGCAGAGCCTTTTAGCTGAAGAACAAAAAGCTTATGAGGTTGAGGATCTGAAACGGAATATACACTTAGAAGTGACGCAGGAGTACTTTAACTTTATGGGAATTTTGCAGCAAATAGAAACCTCTCTCTTAAAGCTGGATATCGCGGCCCGGGAACTCGCCATTAATGAGGTTAAAAGAGATTTAGGGGAAATCCTCGTTAAAGAATTGCTGGACGCGCAAATTTCTTTGGCCCAAGAAAAATTTTCGTATATACAATTGCTGAGCCGATACTATCTGCAGCTGGACAAATTGAGCAATGTCGTTGGAATCCCGGAATACTTTACTTATTAACAACGAGGATACTTTTCTCGTAGAACTAACGTATGCATAAGAAAGAGGTTCGTATGAGCTGGATAAAAAAAAATAAAAGAATCGTTATACTGGGCATTCTCCTGATGGGAACACTTCTCATCTATTTTGTTAACAACGCTCTGTTTCGATCTGGTGATACGAGAGATGTTCCTATCGATGGTTCCCGGTCCGAGGATATAACTCCGGATTCAACAGAAGAT
>JADFSZ010000167.1 GCA_022560555.1 PVC group bacterium | reverse complement strand
AGGACGTCATTCTAATATGAGAAAAGAAATTCATCCACAATATATTGAAGCAAGCATAATGTGTGCTTGCGGCAGTGTTGTTGAGACAAGGAACACCGTGGGCGACCTCAAGGTTGAAATCTGTTCAAGCTGCCATCCTTTTTTTACCGGTAAGCAAAAGTTTATTGATACGGCGGGACGTATTGACCGGTTTAAAAAGCGTTATGGTGTGAAATAGCGAAATTTAAGACTATAGTAAGGACAGCTCTTTCATTAATATGAAAAGCTGTTTTTTTTGTTTAAATGACATTTACGAGGACACAGAGCCTGCCTGCCGGCAGGTAGGGATACAGAAAAAGATTGAAAAACCGGAAAAAGAATTTGGTTTTTTATTGCGATTAACGATTATCGAATAACGGTTTACGAGAAAATGATTCAGCTAGAAAAACTTGAAAAAATCTATAAACGCTACAAGGAAATTGAAGCTCTCCTTGCCGATCCGGATGTGAGTGCCAATCAAAAAAGAATGCAAGCGCTTATGAAAGAATACACGGAATGTAAAGTGGGTGTAAGCTTTTATCGTCAATTGCGCGAATTATTGAAGCAAAAAACCGAGTATAATGATTTGATCCATGAGGACGGCGATGATGATTTCCAGGTGCTTGCGGCCCAAGAGAGAGCTCAGTGTGAAGAGAAAATTGAAGCATTGGAAAAACGTATTAGAAGCTATCTTGTACCGAAAGAGCCGGATGACAGTCGCGATGTGATTATGGAAATCCGTGCCGGTACCGGCGGGGATGAAGCCGCGCTGTTCGCCGGTGACTTATTTCGGATATATACACGATTTATTGAAAGTAAAGGCTGGCGTTATGAGGTTTTGTCATCGTCGCCGACGGGATTAGGAGGCTTTAAGGAGATTATCTTTTCCGTTAAGGGCCAAGATGTGTTCCAAACATTAAAATATGAACGGGGGGGGCATCGTGTTCAACGAATTCCCCTGACAGAATCGGGAGGACGGATTCACACATCCGCCGCGACGGTTGCGGTCTTGCCCGAAGTGGATCATGTTGAAATCAATATTGACCTCAAAGATCTTCGCATTGATGTGTATCGAGCGAGCGGGGCCGGCGGGCAGCATGTGAATAAGACGGAATCAGCCGTGAGGATCACGCATATTCCGACAAATACGGTGGTTCAGTGTCAGGACGGAAAAAGTCAGCATCAAAATAAGGCTCAAGCTATGAAGGTTCTTTTTGCCAGACTGCACGCACACTTTGAGGCAGAAAAGCAAGCGAAGAGGGCCCGGGAGCGTAAAACACAGATTGGTTCCGGGGATCGAAACGAACGTATTCGCACCTACAATTTCCCCCAGGGGCGTATCACCGATCATCGCATTAACCTCACCCTTTATAACCTTCCCGCTGTAATGGAGGGACAAATTGACGCCATTGTTGAGGCGTGCAAGGAAGCCGCCTATTTGGAGAGTTTGGAGGAAGACTAAGGGGCCGAAGATGCTGATAAAATTTGGGTTTTGACATATTTAGTGTTCTGTGATAGCATGCTTTTTCTTAATTTGGCCGGAGTCTCGGTTTTCTTGTTCCCTTGGCATTGAACTGGGTTTCCTGGCTGTAAAACAATGGTGAGGGAGAGATCAGTATGAGCGTAACAAAAGAAGCTAAACAAGACATCATTAAAAAATACGCACTATCTAAGAATGATACGGGTTCCCCTGAAGTGCAGGTCGCGCTTATCAGTGCCCGTATTAATGATTTGAGTGGTCATTTTAAGGAGCATGCCAAGGATCATTCGTCACGCAGAGGCTTATTAAAACTCGTGGGACATCGGCGTCGTTTGCTTGATTTTTTGAAAAAAGAGAACTTTGAGCGGTACCGTCAACTCGTGGAAAATTTAGGCTTACGCCGATAGCAAACAGAGTGCAGCATATTGAGGAGATGAAACATGGCTCATAGAGTGAGTGTAAAGCTAGGCAAAGAAGAATTGATTATTGAATCAGGCAAGATTGCCAAACAGGCCGGTGGGGCTGTCACCGTCCAATTGGGGGAAACAATTGTATTATCCGCCGCCTGCTCGTCAAAAAAACCTCTCGAAGGCCGCGATTTTTTTCCTTTGACAGTGGATTATCGTGAGATGACATCCGCTGCGGGCAAATATCCCGGCGGCTTTATCAAAAGAGAAGGCCGTCCCAGCGAAAAGGAAATTCTCACATGCCGTTTGATTGACCGCCCTTTGAGACCTTTGTTTCCTGAGCATTATCGCAATGAAGTTCAAGTCATGGCCTCCGTGATATCGGCTGATTCGGATAATGATCCGGATATTCTTGCTATCAACGCTTCGTCGGCAGCCCTTTTGATTTCAGACATGCCGTTTTTTGTCCCGGTCGGAGCCGTTCGGATTGGTTTGATTGATGACCGGTTTATTGTAAATCCAAGTTATGAGGAACGGGAGAAAAGTTCCTTGGATTTAATCGTGGCCGCGACCGACGAAGCCATCGTTATGGTGGAGGGTGCCGCCAAAGAGATTTCCGAAGAAAAGCTTTTAGAGTCACTGGCTTTGGCGCATCAAGAAGCAAAAAAAGTCATACACATCGAAAAAGAATTGGCCAAAGAATGCGGCAAAACTAAGCAGGAGGCTCCGACTTATGAGGAGCTTGAAAAGTTTGTTCTCGAAGTAAAAAAAGATTTTGGCAGTGAAATTGACAAGGCGTTTTCCCTTCACAAAAAACAAGAGCGCCAAGATTTTCTGGATGGTGTTTTGGAAAAAGCCGTTGAAAAATATGTTACGGAAGAATCCGAAATTACTCCAACATTGGTTCATCAGGCATTTTCGGAAGTTGAGTATCAATCCACACGAACGCAAATGATTCAAAATCAAACGCGGGTTGATGGTCGCGCTTTCACGGATATCCGCCCCATTGCAACAGAAGTCGGATTGCTTCCGAGGACGCATGGGTCCTCTCTGTTTACCCGGGGCGAAACACAGGCTCTGGTGATCGTGACCTTGGGGACGGGAGACGACGAGCAGTTAGTTGACGGCCTCACCCCGAGCACATCAAAAAAGTTTATGCTTCACTACAATTTTCCTCCTTACTGTGTTGGGGAGACCAAACCGGTTCGTGGTGTCAGTCGTCGTGAGATTGGTCATGGGGCGTTAGCCGAACGAGCGCTGGCTCCTGTGCTTCCCTCCGAAGAAGATTTTCCCTACACGATTCGTGTGGTTTCAACCATTACGGAATCCAATGGGTCTTCGTCTATGGCGAGTGTTTGCGGAGGGGCCCTTGCGATGTTAGATGCAGGGATTCCTATCAAGGCTTCCGTGGCCGGAATTGCCATGGGTTTGGTTAAAGAGGGAGATGACGTGGTTATTCTGTCTGACATTCAGGGTGTTGAGGACCATCTGGGAGATATGGATTTTAAAATTACCGGAACTCGCGATGGATTGACAGCCGTACAGATGGATATCAAAATTGCCGGAGTGACAAGTGAAATCATGACAAAAGCTCTTCAGCAGGCGAGGGAAGGCCGGCTTCATATTCTTGACAAAATGGCAGAAACGCTGAAGGAGCCCAGGGCGGCTCTGTCC
>JADFSZ010000014.1 GCA_022560555.1 PVC group bacterium | reverse complement strand
GTATAATAATGCCGGAAGCACGGCGTTTGTTCTGCAATAAGCTCTGTTTTCCTAAATCCGATTCCCTAACGGATGAACGCGGTATAGAAATTTTTCTATACCGCGTTTTTTTTATGGGTGATCATGGGCTGAGTTGATGGTAAAATAACACGATATCAATTAAATTCATGCTCATGATGGCAAAATCCAAAATAAAAACTCAAACCATTGTCCGTGCTTTGCTCTTAGTAGCTTTGGTTTTTCTCGCCGGGGCCCCGGCTCTGCTCATTGCCAGCATCTCTTTTGGTGTTTCAGATGAACTTGTTCAATTGAAGGAACATTATTTTGTCATCATTGTTTCATCTCTATCCGTCGGGATGGTTCTTATTTTTATAGCTTTATCGGTCGCTATTTTCCGGTCAAAGAAACTCGGGACATTTGATCACACAGAGGCACGTGAAGTGGACGTATTGGGGAAATCCCTGCATGGTCTGATTGATAAGCTTCAGGAAAATGAATCGCTGGCCAAAGAAAAAGCTTTTTTTGCCGAAAAAATGGCGGCGATAGGAGAAATGTCCTCAGGGCTGGCACATGAAATGAATAATGTTCTCATGCCGATTCAGGGGTACGCCAAAATGCTCAAAGATAAAGTGTCCCCGGAAGATCTTCCGAAAGTGAATATTATTTATGAAAACGCGACGTATGGAATTAATCTTGTGAAAAACATGCTTACCTTTTCCAGAGCCACAAAAGAAAGTATTCGTTCAATCAATATTGTGCGCGTCATTTATGACGCGGAAAAATTACTGCACTTTCAAGTCAAAAAACGGAATATTGACTTGGTCTTGCCTCCCTTTAATTTGGACTATTCGCTGGAAGCGGATGAGGACCAGATCAAGCAGGTTTTTATCAATTTACTATTAAATGCCATTCATGCCGTGGAAGACGGCGGAAAAATTGTGATTGATGTTCGTGAGGAAAAGCACACAATCGTGATCACGATAAAGGATGACGGATGCGGTATGGATCAAGAGACTCTTACTCAGATATTTAAACCTTTTGTCACAACAAAACAAGGTGGTATTGGTCTGGGTCTATCCGTAACATATAGTATTATCCAATTCATGGAGGCGATATTGACGTGAAAAGTCATCCGGGGGAGGGGACAACATTTACAATCTTGTTACCGATGTATAGACTCTAGCATATAGCGTGGAGCGTAGAGCACATAGCGGATAGAAAGTCTTTTAATAAAGCACGAAATTGAGAGGGGAAAGAGAATAAGGATTATTGCCCGGATCTGGAACCAGATATGAAAAAATCTATATTAATCATTGATGACGACAAAAATATCTTGCAGTATCTTACGGATGCTTTAGAAGATCACGGGTTTGATGTCACAACGTGTCTGAAAGGAGACGAAGGGATTGATTTGTATGATGATGTCCGTCCGTTTCTGGTATTGACGGATCTTCGAATGTCCGGAATCGATGGCTTGGGTGTGATTGAGAGAATTAAGGAAAAGGATAAGGACGCGCGTATTATTATGATGACAGGTTTTGCGTCCGTTGAAACGGCTGTGGAAGCCATGAAACGAGGGGCTGAAGATTATATAGTTAAGCCCTTTGATGTGGCTGATCTTTTACCTGTTATGGATCGATTCAAAGAACGGGATAGACTCGATCTTGAAAAAGAAACTCCCCAAAAAGATATGATTGCGAACGTTCTCTCGGAATATGGTCTTACGAGCGAGGCGATGAAAAAAATTTTTAACACGGTTTTTAAAGTGGCAAAAACAAACGCGACCGTGTTATTAACCGGTGAAAGCGGAGTGGGAAAAGAACTGGTTGCCAAGTGTATACATAAGTTTTCCCCCAGAAAAAATAAACCTTTTGTTCCTGTTGATTGCGGTGCGATAACGGAGTCGCTTCTCGAAAGCGAGCTCTTTGGTCATCAAAAAGGTTCGTTTACGGGGGCCAATGAAAATCATATCGGCTTGTTTGAATCTGCGTCCGGGGGAACCTTGTTTCTCGATGAGATCGGGAATATGACTTTGGGCCTTCAGGTGAAACTTTTAAGAGCGCTTCAAGAGAAAAAGATCAAACCTGTGGGAAGCGTGAAAGAGAAATCGGTTGATATCCGGGTGATTGTGGCCACCAACAAGAATTTGCGTTGGGAAGTGGATCAAGGGACCTTTAGAAAAGATCTCTATTATCGTTTAGACGTGATTTCTATCCTTGTTCCTTCACTTAGGGAACGACCTGAAGATATCGAAGGTTTAACGGATTGGTTCTTAAGGTATTTTGCCGAAAAGGGGTATTCCAAAAAAACGTTTTCTAAGGACACTCATCAAAAATTCAAAACCTATCATTGGCCGGGAAATATTCGAGAACTTTCGGGCGTTATCGAACAAATGGTGACACTTACAAATCAAAGTGAAATTTCAGATGAAGATTTACCGGACCATATTCGGCAACCAAACCACGGACGTGATTTTAAGGCCGAAAAAAACCGGGTGGTAACGGAGTTTGAAAAAGGGTTTCTTGAAGAAGCTCTTAAAAGAAATCAGGGAAATGTTTCTAAAACAGCGCGCGAATTGGATATCAGCCGGAAAAGCTTATATCAGAAAATGAAAGATTTGGACATTAAAGCCGATTGACGATACGCGGGTAAGTGATAAAATATTTTGAGACACAAAAAAAGGAAATGAGTGAAAATGAATAAATCTGTTCAAAAACAATTTGACCTTATCAAACGCGGATGCGTTGAAATCATCCCCGAAGACGAACTTGTTCGAAAGCTCGAGCGCTCGATCAAAGCAAAAAAACCGTTGATTGTGAAAGCCGGGTTTGATCCCAGCGCGCCGGATATCCATTTAGGACATACAGTTCTTTTGAGAAAATTGAAACATTTTCAGGATCTGGGGCATGAGGTGCATTTTTTGATTGGAGATTTTACGGGCCGGATGGGGGATCCGTCGGGGAAGACGACCGCCCGGATAAGAATGTCGAAAGAAGAGGTTTTGAGTAACGCCAAAACTTACAAAAAACAGATTTTTAAAATTCTTGACGCGAAAAAAACAAAAATCGATTTTAACAGCCGCTGGTGTGACAATATGAAATTTGAGGAAGTGATCAATCTTACGAGCCACTATACCGTCGCGCGTATGTTAGAGCGTGATGATTTCGCCAAAAGGTATAAGGACAATCGTCCGATTTCTATCATGGAATTTTTGTATCCCCTTGTGCAAGGATGGGATTCCGTTCAAATGAAAGCGGATATTGAATTAGGCGGAACGGATCAAAAATTTAATCTCCTTGTGGGGCGGGATCTCCAGAGAGAATATGACCAAGAGCCGCAGGTGATACTCACCATGCCGATTTTAGAAGGACTGGACGGCGTGGAAAAAATGTCAAAAAGTTTAAATAATACCATTGGGATTACGGATGAGGCCGGAGATATGTTTGGAAAAATACTGTCGATATCAGACGAATTGATGTTTCGTTATTATGAACTTTTAACGGATCTTCCTCTGGGTGAAGTTAAACAACTCCAAAAGGATATTCGAGAAGGCTTGATCCATCCGAAGAAAGCCAAGGTCAATTTAGCCAAAGAAATTGTGTCATTTTATCATTCTGCCAAGACTGCGGAAAAGGCCGCTGAAGAATTTGACCGAATTTTTAAGGAAAAGAAACATCCGACGAATGTTCCTAAGGTGAAGCCGGGCATTGATATCAGTCAATCCGTCGGCACGGTTCCGTTCCTTGCGAGTTTGGGTTTAAATAAAAGCAAGAGCGAATTAAGGCGTTTGGCCTCACAGGGCGCTGTGAAGATCAATGGCAAAAAAGCCGGGGAAAAAGATACTCTTGTGATTAAGGCCGGAGACGTGGTTCAAATTGGAAAAAGGGAGTTCATTCAGATTGACATATAAGTAGCTGATGGTATTCGTTTTAGGTCTCACTATGCTTCCCATTTTTTCGACCCTAAAAAAAAATTGACAAACAGGGAACCCTATGTTAAATTACGAACACTTTAAACCAATTTAAGTGACCCCTTGTTCTTAAATACGTTAGGAAATTCACGCGATTTGAAGACCTAATTCAAAATTTTTTATTTTACGAACGTAAAGAGTTTTAAAAAAACATCGTTACGATGTTTTTTTTTGCGCTTAATTCAAGCGAATTATCTGCGCGTTGTTCTTTGAAAACTGATTTTCTGTTTGACGCCTTGCGCAATGTACTATAGTTGTGCAAAGAAGTATCAAAAAAGCAACAAAGAAGCCAAAGATCTTATTTTTTGATTTTATCGTCGAGAAATAAGTTTCTTCTTTATAAAAAGTGGAGAGTTTGATCCTGGCTCAGAATGAACGCTGGCGGCGTGGATTAGGCATGCAAGTCGAACGGGTGTTTTTAGCTTGCTAAAAACACTAGTGGCAAAAGGGTGAGGAACACGTAGGTAATTTGCCCCTGAATCTGGGATAACCATTCGAAAGGATGACTAATACCGGATAAGCTCACAGAGACATTAGTCTCAGGGAGAAAAGGGGGGGATCCCGATTCGTCGGGACCTCCCATTCAGGGATAAGCCTGCGCCCTATTAGCTTGTTGGTAGGGTAACGGCCTACCAAGGCGATGATGGGTAGCCGAGCTGAGAGGCTGACCGGCCACATTGGGACTGAGACACTGCCCAAACTCCTACGGGAGGCTGCAGTCGAGAATCTTTCGCAATGGGGGAAACCCTGACGAAGCGACGCCGCGTGAGGGATGACGGCCCTCGGGTTGTAAACCTCTGTTGCATAGGACGAAAAATATGGGAGCCAATAACTCCTGTATCTGACGGTACTATGTGAGGAAGCCCCGGCTAAACTCGTGCCAGCAGCCGCGGTAATACGAGTGGGGCTAGCGTTATTCGGATTTACTGGGTGTAAAGGGCGTGTAGGTGGTTGGGTATGTTAGATGTGAAATCCCTCGGCTCAACCGAGGAACTGCATCTAAAACCACCCGACTTGAGTATCGGAGAGGAAAGCGGAATTCCTGGTGTAGCGGTGAAATGCGTAGATATCAGGAGGAACGCCGGTGGCGAAAGCGGCTTTCTAGACGAATACTGACACTAAAGCGCGAAAGCCAGGGGAGCGAACGGGATTAGATACCCCGGTAGTCCTGGCCGTAAACGATGGGTACTTGGTGTAGGAGGCATCGACCCCTTCTGTGCCGGAGCTAACGTGTTAAGTACCCCACCTGGGGAGTACGGTCGCAAGGCTGAAACTCAAAGGAATTGACGGGGACCCGCACAAGCGGTGGAGCATGTGGTTTAATTCGACGATAAGCGAGGAACCTTACCTGGGCTTGACATTCTAGTGGTAAGAACCCGAAAGGGCAATGACTTTCGCAAGAAAGAGCTAGAACAGGTGTTGCATGGCTGTCGTCAGCTCGTGTCGTGAGATGTTGAGTTAAGTCTCGCAACGAGCGCAACCCTTATCCTTAGTTACCAGCACGTTATGGTGGGGACTCTAAGGAGACTGCCTTCGTTAAGAGGGAGGAAGGTGAGGATGACGTCAAGTCGTTATGGCCCTTACGCCCAGGGCTACACACGTGCTACAATGGCCGGTACAATGGGTTGCAATACCGCGAGGTGGAGCTAATCCTCAAAGCCGGTCCCAGTTCGGATTGAAGGCTGAAATTCGCCTCCATGAAGCTGGAATCGCTAGTAATGGCAGATCAGCCACGCTGCCGTGAATACGTTCCCGGGTCTTGTACACACCGCCCGTCAAGCCACCCGAGTTGAGTGCACCCGAAGTCGTTGTACTAACCGCAAGGAAGAAGACGCCCAAGGTGTGTTTGGTAAGGGGGACTAAGTCGTAACAAGGTAGCCGTATCGGAAGGTGCGGCTGGATCACCTCCTTTCTAAGGAGTATCTATGAGTAATCATAGCGAGGTCGGTCGTGAGGCGTCAACAGATTTTCAGTTAACACAAGTTAGAAATGAGAAGACACAAGTAAATAATCTTATTTTTTTGGTTTTAACTTGTGACAGTGGGCTTGTGACTTTAGGCTTTTTGTGGGCTCATAGCTCAGCTGGTTAGAGCGCAGCCCTGATAAGGCTGAGGTCGGTAGTTCGAGTCTACCTGGGCCCACCAGTTTTGAGTTTCCTGTTTTCAGTTGATTTTTTATACAAGGAAGCCATAAAGAGAAGTTGGAAATATTTTTAAAACTCCCGGTTTCCAATTGTTGATTTTTCATAACCGGGATCTATAAATAGGAAAATGAAGATATCTTTAAAGTTTCAGTTTTTTTTTTTTTTCTAACAGGAAACTGTAAACTTTTTTAAGGGGATATAGCTCAACTGGGAGAGCACCTGCTTTGCAAGCAGGGGGTTACCGGTTCGACCCCGGTTATCTCCATTGATAACATATAGTGAATCGTAAATGGTGAATCTTTAGGGAAGAGCCATTTGCTTCATATATAAAATTTTCAAATAAGATTTCGATGATCTTACTTGAAGAGTCCTAAAATCCTGAGGGTCTCCCGAAGGATGTTTGAGGAAAAGTTCTTTGACAATTGCATCGGGAGCATTTTTAAAAGCCAATGTAGTAAAGCATTTTAAAGCACCTTGGACAAATTGATCGTTTTGATCAAGTGAATAAGAGCTGACGGTGGATGACTTGGTATCAGAAGACGACGAAGGACGTGACTAGCTGCGATAAGCTACGGGGAGCCGCAAATGGGCCCTGATCCGTAGATTTCCGAATGGGGAAACCCATCCCGAGTCATGTCGGGATATCCTAGGTTGAATTAAATAGGCCTAGGAGGACAACCGGGAGAACTGAAACATCTAAGTACCCCGAGGAGAAGAAAACAAAAGTGATTTCCTAAGTAGCGGCGAGCGAACGGGAAAGAGCCTAAACCGTATATATGCCAAAGCTGTAACCTTTGTATATGCGGTGTCACGGGATGTTTTTTGGTCAGATTACAGGCTGGCCGGGAAGTTACAAAATAATATTCTAATTGAACGATCTGGAAAGTTCGGCCATAGACGGTGATAGCCCGGTAAATGAAAGAATATTATCTTCCTTAAAGCACTCCCAAGTACTGCGGAACACGAGGAATTCCGTAGGAATTCGCCGGGACCACCCGGTAAGGCTAAATACTCTCTGATAACCGATAGCGCACCAGTAACGCGAGTGAAAGTTGAAAAGTACGCCTTTAAGGCGAGTGAAATAGTACCTGAAACCGTCAGTTTACAAGTGGTAGGAGCACTATGACTGTCTGCTTGCAGATAATCAGTGCGACTGCGTGCCTTGTGCATAATGAGCCGACGAGTTAGTGTCTGTAGCAAGGTTAAGTCCCAAACAGGACGGAGCCGTAGCGAAAGCGAGTGTTAATAGCGCGAACATAGTTGCAGGCATTAGACCCGAAACCAAGTGAGCTACCCATGGCCAGGATGAATCAACGGTAACACGTTGTGGAGGTCCGAACCAGTGAGGGTTGAAAACCTCTTGGATGAGCTGTGGGTAGGAGTGAAAGGCCTATCAAACTTGGAAATAGCTGGTTCTCCCCGATATATATTTAGGTATAGCCTCAATCCTTTAGATGGTGGGGGTAGAGTACTGAATGGACTATGGGCCCTACCAGGCTACTGAATCCAATCAAACTCCGAATACCATCATCTGGACATTGGGAGTCAGACTGCGGGCGCTAAGGTTCGTAGTCGTGAGGGCAACAGCCCAGACCGCCAGCTAAGGTCCCTAAATATCAGCTAAGTGAAATAAGGATGTGAAGTTGCGTAAACAACCAGGATGTTGGCTTAGAGGCAGCCATCATTTAAAAAGTGCGTAACAGCTTACTGGTCAAGTGACTTTGCGCCGAAAATATAGCGGGGCTAAGCTGATTACCGAAGCTGCGGGTTTCGAAAAAACTTCGGTTTTTTCGGAGCGGTAGGGGAGCATTCTAGCGTAGGTAGAAGCCATACCGTAAGGAGTGGTGGACGAACTAGAAGAGATGATGTCGGCATGAGTAGCGATAAACACGGTGAGAAACCGTGTCACCGAAAGCCTAAGGTTTCCTGGGCAAGGGTAATCCACCCAGGGTTAGTCGGTCCTAAGTCGAGGCCGAAAGGCGTAGACGATGGATAACAGGGTAAAATATTCCTGTACCACTTAGAAAGCGTTTGAGCAATGGGGTGACACAGGAGGCTAGGTTCGCCTTCGATTGGAAGTGAAGGTCTAAGCTTGTAGAGGGAACTTCTAGGCAAATCCGGAAGTTCTTAACCTCGAGGAGTGATGGGGAGTCCAATCTACGGAACGGGCGAAGGAATTGATGCCACACTGTCAAGAAAAACCTCTAGTGAGTTTTCTAGGTGACCGTACCAAAACCAACACAGGTGGGCGGGATGAGTATTCTAAGGTGCTCGAGAGATGCCTCGTTAAGGAACTCGGCAAATTATTCCCGTAACTTCGGGAGAAGGGAAGTCTAGTCGTGTGAACACCCTCGCGGTGGGAGCATGATTGGATCACAGAGGAATGTCCCAAGCGACTGTTTACCAAAAACACATGTCTCTGCTAAATCATAAAGATGATGTATAGGGACTGACACCTGCCCGGTGCCGGAAGGTTAAGAGGAAAGGTTAGCTTCGGCGAAGCTTTGAATTGAAGCCCCGGTAAACGGCGGCCGTAACTATAACGGTCCTAAGGTTAACAAACGCTAGCCTTAGTCAAACCAAACTATATGCGGGAAAATCCTCCAAAGCTTTGCAGTACTCGTCAGGTATCCCCTGACAGTAAAAATCTGCAAGACATGGGGACAATCCGCAGGGAAGATCTAATATTAATTAGAAACCCTCAGAGACTACACGTTTGGAGTTGATTATGAATATTAATCCAGATTGGATAACGGGTTTTGTCGATGGCGAAGGATGTTTTCATGTGGGCGTAAATCCCCATAACGAAATGTCCGTTGGTTTTCAGGTTCTTCCAGAATTTACTGTAGTTCAGCATAAGAGAGATATTCAGCTTCTTTATGGATTAAAAGAATATTTCAAATGCGGAGTTGTTCGCTCTAATCATGGAGATCGAATGGCCTACAGGGTTCGTGGAATAGAACACCTACTTCAAATAATCATTCCTTTCTTTGTAAATCATCCATTAAAATCAAAAAAGAGAATTGCTTTTGAAAAATTCAAAACAATTCTAATGATGATAAGCCGGAAAGAGCATTTAAAAGCATCGGGAGTAGAGGAAATCAAGTCAATCGCAAAACAGATAAACATAATTCAATAAAGATATAGTCCGAACTGCATGGAAACATGTAGATCCCGAAAGAAATTTCGGGACGCCTTGAATAATAATGGTTCAAGGTTATTAAAGTAACAGAATGAGCGAAATTCCTTGTCGGGTAAATTCCGACCTGCACGAATGGTGTAACGACTTGGGAGCTGTCTCAACGAGGTACTCGGCGAAATTACAGAAGCTGCGAAGATGCTGCTTTTTCATGAAAGGACGGAAAGACCCCGTGCACCTTTACTATAGCCTGATATTGAATTCTGATGTTTTATGTGTAGGATAGGTGGGAGACTCTGATCCCGTGGCGCCAGTCACGGAGAAGTCATCCTTGAAATACCACCCTTGAAATTTTGGGATTCTAATTTTGTGCCGTATATCCGGCCAAAAGACAGTGTTAGGGGGGTAGTTTGACTGGGGCGGTCTCCTCCCAAAGAGTAACGGAGGAGTTCTAAGGTTCCCTCAGTGCGGTTGGTAATCGCACGATGAGTGTAAACGTAGAAGGGAGCTTGACTGCGAGACCTACAAGTCGAGCAGGTACGAAAGTAGGAGTTAGTGATCCGACGATTGTGTGTGGAAATGTCGTCGCTCAACGGATAAAAGGTACGCCGGGGATAACAGGCTGATCTCCCCCAAGAGTTCACATCGACGGGGAGGTTTGGCACCTCGATGTCGGCCCGTCGCATCCTGGGGCTGAAGAAGGTCCCAAGGGTTTGGCTGTTCGCCAATTAAAGCGGTACGCGAGCTGGGTTCAGAACGTCGTGAGACAGTTCGGTCCCTATCCTTCATGAACGGTGGATATTTGAGAGGAGTTAACCTTAGTACGAGAGGACCGGGTTGAACGAACCTCTAGTGTTCCTGTTATCGCGCCAGCGGTATACGCAGGGTAGCTACGTTCGGAAAGGATAAGCGCTGAAGGCATCTAAGCGCCAAGCCTCCCTCAAGATAAGATATCCCTATCGCATTAGCGATATAGAAGACCCCTCGGAGATGACGAGGTTGATAGGTTGGGTGTGTAAGCACTGCAAGGTGTTTAGCTTACCAATACTAATCGGTCGAACGACTTGATCATTTATTTTTCGCATTCGTCCAAGGGCTTATGCTTTATTCTTGGCTGAAAAAGATCTTCCGTTTGCAATTGTCCTAGATTCATCGTCATACCGGTGACGCACTTTGTGTGTTACCGGTATGACAAATCTTTCCGGTGGTACTAGCGAGGAGGAAACACCCGTTTCCATTCCGAATACGGAAGTTAAGCTCCTCAGCGCCGATGGTACTTTACGAGTGATCGTACGGGAGAGTAGGTCGCTGCCGGATTATTTATTAAAAAAGGCCGGATCAATATTTGATCCGGCCTTTACCTTTTTTGCAAAAATCAATAATTATGATTTATTGACGCCAATGGCAATGGCTAAGAGAAGAAGCGCAATGCTCACCTTCCAGAGGCCGGTTACGGGATTGGCGAGCAGAGGACCGATATCCGAAATTCGGATAACAATTGCGACCGCAAGAACAATAGCCCCGCCAATAATTGCAATATTACCCCACTTGCTTGAAAAGTCCATTTTCCACCTCCATTGATTTTGATGTCAAGTTAAAAGTGACAGAGATTATGATATGTCTAGGCCTTTTATATGTCAAATCATTATATACAAAGGAAGCAGTCTAGGAGTCATCAAAAATCCTTAGCGATATTTTTAGCAAGTAAAATAGCTTTTTGACGGAAATCCTCACCATGAGAGTTTGGTTCGACAAAAATGGATATAAAATTTTCAAATCCGATAAATCTTAATATCTTTTCCATATAATTTTTTTGCATATCCTCACTTTCTTCGTAAATATCCGCACGAGCGTATATCATCACAGCCGGTCTTCCTGTGATGAGTCCTTGAAAACTTCCATCCTTAAAATCGTAAGTATATTTTTCTTGAACAATCAGGTCTAAATAATGCTTTAATTTGTAGGGAATGCTGAAATTCCACATGGGAACCGAAAAGAGGTATTTGTCCGCTGATTTAAAATCCTTAATGAGTTTTTCCGTTTTTTTCCAAAGTTTGAGGCTGGTTGAATCGACGGCCTTGCCCTTGATAGTTGCCCTGTGTGCGCTGATGAGTTTATCATCCAGGTCCGGCATATCAAGGTTCCATAGATCAATGTGTTTTAATTCATCATCAGGGTGACTATTCTTGTATTCTTGAATAAAAGCAGCCGCAACCTGACTGGAGATTGATTTTTCTTTTCTGGGGGATGATTCAATGTGGATAAGACAGGTCATTGGCAAAACCTTTCATGGTCACAGTATATAAGCATTTATCCGAGGGTCAAGAAAATTAAAACGGTGTATGCCAATTTAGGAATTTATACAAAAAGTAAAGCTGTGTTGGCAGCGCGCAAACGATGTATCCATAAAAGAAATATTTATTTTGAGACATGATGGCAAAAATGACAAACAAGGGAAAGCAAATAATGATGAATCGTGGGAAGCTGAGCAAGTTTTGAGATGAAAGAGGAACGAGCAGTCCCAGACACAAATAGGCGGCATAGGATGGCTTAAGTTTTTTTAGTCCTAAAATCAAAGCGGTGGCAACAATAACAAGAAAGATGATTCGAATGACACCCATTTCGGGAAAAATGCCATTTTGCCAAAATTCCCTTGAGAGTTTGATGTTATTGATGACACTGATCCACGGCCAGGTGATCGAGCGTCCCCAAAAGTCTGAAGTTTTTATGAACGAAAAATGTTCATGAGAATATTGATACTGAATGAGTGATGCGCCTAAAAAGCCAAAAGGAATGAGTCCTAACCATAAAATATTAGGCTTGATCTTCTTGAAATTAAAACCAGTCTGTTCAAGATATATCACAAGATAGGTTGCCACAAGAATCACACCGATAATCCGTGTCATGCACGCCAAAGATCCGCATATTCCTGCGATCATCCAACGATTTTTATAGGCAAAATAAAAACCTGAGACGGCCAAAAAGAAAAAAAGACTTTCCGTGTAAATCATGGAAAAAACGAAGGATGTTGGAAAAAGCATGAGGCATATCAGGCTTTTCCTCGCGATGGATGAATCATAATGAAGGCAAAGCAGTTTCCAAAGAAAAATAAGCGCCAAGCAAAAAGCGATGTTGGTGATGATCACCCCGCTTAAAAGGTTGTTTTGGGTGAACCCGGTGAGGGCTCGGATGGCATAGGGATAAAGAGGGAGTGTTGGGTAAGGGATGACCCCAATCGGAACTTGAGTGTATCCATTCTCGGCAATGTGCAGAATATAGAAAGAATCCCAGCGCCGCCAAAGGTCAAGGTAAAAGGGGCCTGTTGTGTCTTGGGCTTGGTAAAGCCAGTGTCCCGCGGGAGGTTGCCGTTGTTCGATGGTAAAAAGGGCTGCCCCTGCGTATATGATCAGGATTTTACATACAATAAAAAAGAGTATGGGAGTGAGGAGCGAATTTTTGTTTGCGCGAAAAAGATTCATATTTACGTTTATCTTATGCGAGACCCTAAAGTGTTGTAAAGTTCAATTTTGGCGATGGATGTGAAAAGGGGTGATGAGGAAAGGGGTGAGTCGAAAAATCGGATTAAAATATTTATAACATATTGAAAACAAAAAGAATGTAAAGATTGACAAAGTTGTGAGAATCCGCTACCGTATACATATTTTATTGATAATTACCCCAACAATCGAGCTATGGAGACAGGATGAGGGTAAAAGAAGGCTCTCTTAAGCGGAAACTAACAGAAGGAAATGTTCAGGAACATTTAATGTTTTTGGCCATTCCTTTGATTTTTGGATTTATTCTCCAGTATGGGATTAACCTGGTGGATCTTTATTGGGTAGGGCGTCTGGGGAGTATATCCGTAGCGGCTGTGACGATGGGGGGCTCGTTGATTTTTTTCATTACTACGGCCATGGTTGGTCTGTCAACAGGAACCGTAGCCCTGATTTCAAGGGCCATCGGTCAAAATCAAAAAGTCGTTGTAAATGAAATCGCGCGTCAGTCGATTAATCTTGCTGTCGTTAGTTACGTGTTCGTAGGATTGCTTGGGTATATTTTAACCCCCTTTATGCTTAATGCGATCGGAGCCACACCGGAAATTTTGCCTGAGGCCATATCCTATTTACGAATTTTATTTTTAGGTGCCCTCATCTTGTTTTTATTCCTTCTTGGAGGGGCTATTTTTAGAGGGGTGGGTGATACGCTGACACCCATGATCATTCTCGGAGCCGTTGTATTTGTAAATGCGGTTCTGGATCCGGTTTTTATTTTAGGGATTGGTTTGCCCGCGATGGGGGTTAAAGGGGCCGCCCTGGCTACTTTAGTTTCTCAGCTCTTCGGTGTTGTGCTTTTATATTTTATCTTGTCAAAAAAACACTCGAAGATTCACATCAGCTATAAGGGGCTTCAAATCAATTTAGAAACCATGAAAAAGATTATCAAAGTTGGATTGCCGGCAAGCTTACAAATGCTTTCACGATCTTTGATGTGGATTGTCCTTTTAAGCATCATTGCCGTGTTCGGAACATCAGCTATCGCGGCCTATGGAATTACCATTCGAATTCTCATGCTGGCTCTTTTAACCTCTTTTGCTTTTGGTCATGCTTCGGCCGTGATTGTTGGACAAAATCTGGGCAAGGGGGATGTCAAGCGGGCTGAAAAAACAGCGTGGCTGGCCATGATATATGACGCGCTCATTATGCTTTGCGTTTCCGTTTTGTTTTATGTGTATGCAAAGCCTATACTATCCGTGTTTACAATGGATTCAGAGGTGCAGGTGATTGGAGCCGCGTTTATCCGTATTTTGTCACCTGTGTTTGTCGCGATGGCCGTTGCGATTGTTTTGGGCCGTTCCATGAGCGGAGCCGGAGCGACGATCCCCCCGATGGTTGTCACAATCATAACGCTTTGGGTGATTCAAATTCCTCTCGCGTATTTTTTAACCCGCTTCACCGAAATGGGATTAAGGGGAGCATGGGTGGCCATGGCTTTGGCGCATGTGATACAGGCCTTTCTCATTGTTGTTATTTTCATAAAAGGGAAATGGAAGACGCATATAGCATAACTCCGGACGAAATGACTAGAAAAAATGAACAATAAACGCATACTTATATTTTATATGTCACCCAAATCAGGCCATTACACGGCCGCGCGTGCCATGAAAGCATGCTTTTATCAGATGTATCCCCAAACGGATGTGATGGATGTAAACTTTCTGAATTATACGAATCCGGTTATCGAGCGGATTTTGTTCCGATCCTATATGCGCGTTATCAAAAGTGCGCCAACGATATGGGATTATATGTATGACAATCAAAAACTCATGGATCGCATGGCATGGATGCAGGAGTTTTCGCGTATGCTTCACAAATCGAAGCTTCGCAGCTTGATTAGAGATTTCAAGCCGGACGCGATACTTAACACGCAGTGTTTCCCTTGCGGTGTTTTGTCTGTGTTTAAGGAACAAGGTGATTTTTTGAATATTCCGAATATAGCCATTATCACGGATTATGTCGTGAATAATTATTGGATTTATGATCATGTCGATCAGTATATCGTTCCCGCGGAATCCATGATCGAAAAACTTTTAAGTAAAAATGTCCCAAAGGAACGTATCAAAAACTACGGTATTCCTGTTCATATGAAATTTCGTTCAACACATGATCGATCTGTTTTAATGCATAAGTTCAATCTTGATCAAGATAAAAAGACTCTTTTAGTGATGGGTGGAAATTATGGGTTTGGGAATATCAAAAAACTTGTCGTTAAATTAAGCTATTTAAAAGAAGATTTTCAAATGGTTGTTATTACGGGCCATAATGAGAAATTATTTAAGAAATTAAATAAAATATACACAAAACTTCAAAAGACGCTGCGTGTGTTGGAATATGTCAACAATGTGGATGAGTTGATGGAAATAGCGGATGTGATATTAACGAAGCCCGGAGGGATTACAACCGCCGAGTGTCTTGTAAAAAGATTGCCCATGGTGATCATAAATCCCATCCCCGGGCAAGAAACGAGAAATTGCGAATATCTTGTGAGTAAAAATGTCGCGGAAAAAGCCTTAAATGAGTTACACGCGGTAGAAATCGTGCGTAAGCTTTTTGCAAATCCTCATGAGCTCGAGAGAATGAAAAAAAATACTGACCAGATTCGTCGGCCCTCCGCGGCGATGAATATCGTTGAAATGGTTATGGATCATTAGATCAATTCTGAACGGGCTATTTCCCTATGTTCGTAAATGGTATTAGAAAAATTCTCTATGCAGTATCCAATTTGATTTCAATTGTGTGTTATCTTGTTCGATTCAAAAAACGCTCATACGTTTGTAAAAATCTAAGAATTATTTCTGGAGATTCCACGGGAGATTCCGCTAAGATTAAAAATGTTTTTATTGCGTTTGGTAAGAACCATGTGGATTTTTTCTTGTCCCCGCTGTTCAACAAGGCTTGGGTGGGGCGCAATGTTGAATTTGTCGGGCTTGATGAAGTCGATGAGGTTCTCAAAAAGCCAAGCGGTGCCATTTTTGCCGCCGCGCATATCGGGAATTGGGAGATGGGATGCATGGTCATGGCGCTTTTAGGGTATCCCGTGTATACGGTATTTTGGAAACATAAAAGTTCTTTGGTAAACGGCTATTTTAAAAAAAGACGTACGCAAAAAGGGATAAAGGGGATTCCTCTCGATCGCCATGTTGGAGCCGCGTGCATACGTGCCTTGGTTGACCACAATATCCTGGCTGTGGCGGTGGATCGAAATTATGGTGAAGAAGGAGAATCTGTTTCATTTTTTGGCACTCCCGTATCTTTGCCGCGCGGAGCCGCGGTTCTCGCGCTTAAAACACGTGTGCCGATTATTCCGACGTTTTGTATTCGTAAAAGGGATGACAGTTTTTTGTTTAAATGCTGCACACCCCGGTATTATGATAAGGAACAAATTCACACAGAGAATCAAGTTCGATATGTGATGAGTGATTATATAAAAATTATTGAAGAGAATGTGAGGGAATATCAGGGCCAATGGAGTATGTTCCATGATGTGTTTAAAAAGCCGTAAATGGTAATTGGTAATTCGTAAATTGCAGAAATCTAAAAGAAAAATAAAACAATTATATATTGCTAATGAAATGATTTTGAGTTTCAGA
>JADFSZ010000013.1 GCA_022560555.1 PVC group bacterium | reverse complement strand
AGTATTGTTTCACATCAATTGCGTTCACCCCTTAGTTCTATTCGTTGGTCTTTGGATCTTTTTTTGACGGGTAGGCTTGGCGAAGTGTCGCAGCAACAAAAAGAGTATCTTGATATAGTTTACGATAATAATGAGCGAATGTTAAAATTAGTTAATGATTTATTGAATGTTTCCCGGATTGAACAGGGCAGATTGGTTCTCAAACAAGAGAAGTTTAATGTTGTTGCCTTGGTTGTAAAAATTATGGAAGAATTGAAGCCGCTCGTGCAAGCTAGCAATATTAAGTTATTTTATGAGGATGCAGGGCCCGATAGTATAATAATTAATGGAGATGAGACATATTTGGGACGATGACAACAGGTTTCGAGCCTGGCTCCTTGTTGAGGTTTATGCTTGTGAGGCTCATGCGAAGCTAGGGAACATCCCCCAAAAATCTCTACGTGTTATCAAGAAGAAAGCCAAATTTACAACGAAGAGAATTCATGCCATTGAAAAAACGGTCCAGCATGATGTCATTGCCTTTTTGACATCCGTTGCCGAGCATGTAGGCCCTGACTCCCGTTTTATTCATATGGGAATGACGAGTTCGGATGTTCTCGACACGGCCCTTTCTTATCAGATGAAACAATCCGGTGAGATTCTTATAAAAGATTTAAAGGAATTGATTCAGGTTCTCACCCATTTGTCCCGAAAATACAAAAACACCGTTATTATGGGCCGAAGTCACGGTGTGCACGCAGAACCGACGACATTTGGCTTGAAAATGGCTGTATTTTTAGCCGAGGGCAAGCGGAACCTTGAGCGTCTTCAAAGAGCGGTTGACACCATCAGTTACGGAAAAATTTCCGGTGCCGTTGGAACATACGCGCATATTGATCCATCAATTGAAAAATATGTTTGCAAAAAAATGGGACTGAAACCGGCACCGATCTCAACGCAGATTATTCAGCGTGATCGTCATGCCGAATTTATATCGGTGCTCGCGATCATCGCATCCAGCCTGGACAAAATCGCGACAGAAATCCGCCACCTTCAGAGAACAGAGGTTTCTGAAGTTCAGGAGAGCTTCAGTAAGGGGCAAAAAGGATCTTCCGCGATGCCTCATAAAAAGAATCCGATTGTGTGTGAGCGTATTTCAGGTTTGGCCCGCGTTTTGCGCGGCCACGTAGTGCCCGCGATGGAAAACATTCCTCTATGGCATGAACGTGATATAACTCATTCGTCCGTAGAGCGCGTGATTATTCCGGATAGCACGATTTTGCTTGACTATATGTTGAAAAAATCTGTAGGACTTTTAAAAAACCTCATCGTTTATGAAAAAAAGATGAAGGAGAATATCGATTTGTCATATGGCTTGCCTTCGAGTCAGCAGGTTCTGTTAGCCTTCATCAAAAAAGGCCTCACACGCGAAAAGGCTTATAAAATCGTGCAAGCCCACGCGATGAAAGCATGGGACACAAAACTTTCATTAAAGGATCTCCTTATGAAGGACTCGAAAGTGCGTAAAATTCTCACGCAAAAGGAAATCACTGAGTGTTTCGATCTCCATTGTCACACAAAACATGCTTCGAAAATTATTGAACGGGTAATCAAATTATGAGCACGCAGCATATGGAAGCCGTACTTGAAACAAATTTTGAAGGAGTCAAAGAATTTCGAAAAGGAAAAGTTCGGGATGTCTATGAAATTGAGGATAAACTCCTTATTGTTGCGACGGACCGTATTTCTGCGTTTGACTGCGTATGTCCGAACGGAATTCCCGGCAAAGGGATCGTGCTGAGCAAAATCTCTCAATTTTGGTTTTTTCAACTGAAAAGCGTGGTTAAGAATCATTTAATCACGATGAATCCCGATGAATTTCCCAAAGAGCTCAGTGACTACAAAGACCTCTTGAAGGGAAGAAGCATGCTTGTGAAGAAAACAAAGGTGTTTCCCGTGGAATGTGTTGTGAGGGGATATTTGGCCGGATCCGGATGGAAAGAATACCAAAAATCCCAAACCGTATGCGGAGAAGTTCTTCCGAAAGGCTTGGTCGAATCATCCAAACTTGAAGAACCCATTTTTACACCGGCCACAAAGGCGGATACGGGTCATGACGAGAATATTTCTTTTCAGGTCATGTGTGATATTGTCGGCAAAGAAACAGGGGCCTATCTCAAAAATAAAAGTCTTGAGATTTATCGGTTTGCCAGGGACTTGGCATTTGAAAAGGGGATCATCATTGCGGATACAAAATTCGAGTTTGGCCTTGATGACAACGGGGATATTATCCTGATCGATGAAGTTCTCACTCCGGATTCATCCCGTTTTTGGCCCTTGGATGAATACCGGCCGGGTCAAAGTCAACCCAATTTTGATAAGCAGTTTGTGCGGGATTATTTAAACGCTCTCGACTGGGACAAAACACCTCCGGCCCCGGCTTTGCCGGTAGATATTGTAGAAAAGACATCCGAAAGATACTTAGCGGTTTTTCAACAATTAACCGGATATGCGTGTCAGCTGTAAAAAAGGCACCGATAGAGGAAGGCATCTTATGTTTTTAGCAAAGGTTTATGTCACATTGAAAAAGAGCGTGTTGGATCCCCAGGGGGTCACGGTTCAAAATGCCCTCAAAAGTCTCGCATTCCAAGGTGTTGAGGATGTGCGCTTGGGGAAATACATGGAAATCAAATTAAATTCTAAGAGTGCAAAAGAAGCCGAAGACATCCTGAAGAATATGTGTCAAAAGCTTCTTGTCAATCCTGTGATTGAACAATATTCCTATGATATTACCAGGATCGAAACCTGAAGGGACCTATGCCTCTCTCTAAAAAAGATATAGAGTATACGTCCACTCTCGCGCATGTCCAATTGTCAGAAAAGGAAAAGACATTGTATCTAGGTCAGCTCGAAAGCATTCTAAAATACATTGAAAAACTGAATGAATTGGACACAACAAATGTGTTGCCGATGGACCATGTCCTTGATCTTGAAAATGTTTTTCGCAAAGATGAAATTAAACCGAGTGTCAACCGTGATCAGGTCTTGAATCAAGCGCCAAAACAGCAAGACGGATTTTTTCTGGTTCCTCCGGTTATCGAATAGGCCTTTCTATTATGGAATTAAGCGTGCAAAGTCTGCAGGAAAAATACACTAGCAAAGAAATATCTACTGTTGACTGTATCAAAGATGTTTTTCAGACAATTCGTGATAAGGATTCTCATCTCAAAGCTTTTCTCGCGCTCAATGAAGCCGCGTCTCTTAAAGAGGCCGAACGGATTGACCAAAAAAGGGCCAAAGGTCAATCGCTTGGGAAATTAGCAGGTGTTCCGATTGCTATTAAAGATAATCTTATGACCATCGGGATGCCGACAACGTGTTCGTCGAAAATACTCGAGGGATATATGTCGCCCTATAATGCCACTGTTGTCGAGAAGCTGAAGGCCGAGGATGCTATCATAATCGGGAAAACTAATCTTGATGAATTTGCGATGGGATCATCCACGGAAAATTCCGCGTTTGGTGCCAGTCGAAATCCCTGGGATATCACTCGTGCTCCCGGAGGATCGTCCGGGGGATCCGCCGTGGCTGTGGCAGGAGACGAGGTCGTTTTAGGTTTGGGCTCCGATACAGGAGGATCAATTCGCCAGCCGGCATCTTTTTGCGGTGTGGTGGGGATGAAGCCGACTTATGGCCGTGTGTCGCGGTACGGTTTGGTCGCGTTTGCGTCTTCGTTGGACCAGATTGGCCCGTTTAGTAAAAACGTTCGTGACGCGGCTTTATTATTGGAAGTTATTTCCGGGAAAGATCCGATGGATGCGACCTCTGTTGACAAAGAGCCTCCGTTGTATACGAACGCTATAGAAAAAGGCGTAAAAGGTGTGAAGATCGGTGTTCCGAAAGAGTATTTTATCGAGGGGGTAGATCCGGAAGTTAAAAAATCCATTAAAGATACCATTGATGTTTATGAAAAACTGGGTGCTCATATGAGTGAGATCACATTGCCGCATACCGAGTACTGTATTGCTGTCTACTATATTATCGCAACGGCGGAAGCCAGTTCAAATTTAGCTCGTTATGACGGTGTTGAATATGGGTATCGGGCGAGCGGAAAATTAGGGTTGAAAGACATGTACAAAGAAACGCGTGGTCAAGGGTTTGGCCCGGAAGTGAAGAGAAGAATCCTTTTGGGAACCTATGCTTTGAGTTCAGGGTATTACGATGCTTATTATTTGAAGGCGCAAAAGGCTCGGACTTTGATCAAACAGGATTTTGACAAGGCGTTTGAAGCGGTTGACCTCGTCTTAACGCCGACTTCTCCGACAACGGCCTTTCGTTTGGGAGAAAAGACGGATGACCCTCTCAATATGTATTTGTCTGATGTGTTTACGATTTCTGCCAATTTAGCCGGATTACCCGGGATCTCACTCCCGTGTGGTTTTGACAAGTCAGGACTTC
This sequence comes from PVC group bacterium, assembly GCA_022560555.1. Classification (GTDB taxonomy): domain Bacteria; class JADFSZ01; order JADFSZ01; family JADFSZ01; genus JADFSZ01. The sequence continues at coordinate 12,199 of JADFSZ010000013.1, read as the reverse complement.
CTGTCGGGTTACAGCTTTTAGGCCGGGCTTTTGAAGAAAGTGCTGTTTTAGAAGCCGCCCACGCTTATGAACAGGCCACCGATCACCACAAGCAGAAACCAAAATTTGAAACCGAAAGTTCCGCGTGAAAATCACCATTATAGGAACGGGCTACGTTGGCTTAGTGACCGGCACGTGTTTGGCCAGTATGGGCAATGATGTCATTTGTGTGGATCATGATGAAGGCAAGATCAACGAACTCATTCAAGGCGGTATGCCGATCTATGAGCCGGGACTCAAGGAGCTTATCGAACGGAATAGGAATGAAGGACGTTTGGAATTTTCGACAGACATAAAAACAAGCATCCAGGACAGTTTGGTTGTTTTTATCTGTGTGCAGACACCTCCTCTTCCCGATGGGGGAGCGGACCTTACCTATATAGAAAAAGTTTCGAGGGAGATAGCCGAAAATCTAAATGGATATAAAGTCATTGTGGAGAAAAGCACTGTTCCTGTTAAAACATGCGAATGGGTTTTTAAGACCATTAAAGAATCTTTAAAATCCTCCTGTTCTTTTGATGTGGCATCCAACCCGGAGTTTTTGTGCGAAGGATCCGCCGTTAAGGACTTTTTGAATCCGGATCGAATTATTATTGGTGTTGAAAGTGAGAAAGCCAAGAAGATATTAACGGATTTGTATAGTCCGTTTCAGAAGAAAATATTTACAACGGATATCCGTAGCGCGGAAATGATTAAACACGCATCCAATTCGTTTTTAGCGACGAAGATATCTTTCGCGAATGCTTTGGCAAATATATGCGAGTTGTCCGGCGCGGACGTTAAAGAAGTGGTTCAGGGTATGGGATTTGATCCAAGGATCGGGACAAAGTTTTTTGGTGTTGGAATCGGCTATGGGGGCGAATGTTTCCCGAAAGATGTTGCTGCTTTCCGCCGGATCGCGAAGGATTTAGGGTATGATTTTGGGCTGCTCTCTGAGGTAGAAAAAATCAATAAAAATCAGCGAACAATGTTTTGTAAAAAAATCGAAGATGCTCTCGGTGATCTCAATGGGAAAAAAATTGGCATTTGGGGCCTCGCCTATAAGCCGAACACAGATGATATGAGAAATGCTCCTTCCATTGATGTGATTAAATTTTTGTTAAAACGAGGGGCGAGGATCAAAGCCTATGATCCGGAGGCGATAGAAAAAGCCCGGTCAATATTTCCGGATTTGACCTATGTTCACAACCCGTATGAGGCGGCCAGAGATTGTGATGTTCTTGTTATTTTAACGGAATGGCCGGAATTTAAGGGCTTGGATTTACATCGTATAAAGAGGGAATTAAAAAATCCTCTCGTGATTGATGGGCGGAATATATATGAGCCTTTTCAAATGGAAGAGCATCAATTACAATATATCAGTATCGGGCGAAAAACAAATTTTGAGAAAATGAAGGTAAGACTATGAAATTTTTATTGGAAAAAATCAAAAAGAAGAAAGCTGTTATCGGCGTGATCGGGCTTGGGTATGTGGGGCTGCCACTCGCGTTGGAATTTGCCAAAAAAGGGTTTCGTGTCAAGGGCGTTGATTTAAACGAAGAAAAGGTGTCCTCTCTTTGCCGTGGAAAGTCCTATGTCGGTGATGTGAAAGATACGGAAGTCAAAAGCACCCTAAAGCGAAAGACATTTATGCCCTTCAGCGACACTTCGGCCTTGAATGATACGGATGTTGTCATTATTTGTGTTCCGACCCCTTTAAGAAAGACGAGAGAGCCGGATGTGTCTTATATCATTCAGGCCGTAGAGAGTATCTTATCTTTAAATGCTAAAAAACGTCTTATCATTTTAGAAAGCACTACATATCCGGGGACGACGGACGAAGTGATCGCGCAAATGCTGATGGACGCTGGTCTTGTTCCGAAAAAAGATTTTTTACTGGTTTTTTCTCCCGAACGTGTTGATCCGGGCAATAAAAATTATAAAACCAAAGATATCCCTAAAGTGGTCGGAGGGATTGACCCCTTATCTACGAAAATCGCGGCCGCGCTCTATCAAAATATTATTCCTAAGGTGATTCAAGTGTCATCCACCCAAAGCGCGGAGATGGTAAAGCTCCTTGAGAACACGTTTCGCATTGTGAATATTGGTCTTGTCAATGAGCTCGCGATGATGTGCGACAAGATGAATATCAATGTCTGGGAAGTGATAGAGGCGGCCGCGACAAAGCCCTTTGGTTTTATGCCCTTTTATCCCGGCCCGGGATTAGGCGGTCATTGCATTCCTATTGATCCATTGTATTTGTCTTGGAAGGCCCGTATGTTTGATTTTGAGGCCAGGTTTATTGATCTGGCAAGCCAGATCAATCGCATGATGCCGCAGTATGTGATTCAAAAAACCATTGAGGCCCTGAATGAAAGGCGCAAATCCATCAAAAGCGCGAAGATCTATATACTGGGTCTTGCGTATAAAAAAGATGTTCATGATATCCGGGAATCCCCGGCCCTTGATATTATTAGCGCTCTTAATACCAAAGGAGCAAAAATCTTTATCCATGATCCTTATTATGCCAAAATGGATGGACATATTCAGGGTGTTTATAAAAAGCCCACGCCTGCAAATTTAAAATCGATGGATTGTGTTTTGCTGATTACAGACCACTTGGCTTATAAAAAACAAATCAAAAACATTGTCAAAAACTGCTCCATGCTGATTGATACGCGTTATATCACGAAAGGCATTAAGAGTAGCAAAATAGTACTTATATAGGACACAATACCAATATGGCAAAATTTCTTGTGACAGGCGGAGCGGGTTTTATAGGCTCAAATGTTGTTCACGCGTTGGTAGCCAAAAAGCATCGCGTTGTCGTTTTGGATAATTTGCTGACGGGATCCGCGAAAAATCTTTCGGAATGCGGTAAAAAAATCCAATTTATCAAGGGAGATATCCGTAATTTGAAGACGGTAAAACGCGCGATGCGCGGTGTAGACTATTGTATTCATCTGGCGGCGTTGCCGTCCGTTCCGTTGTCTTGTGAGCATCCGGATAAAAGTCATGATATGAACATCAACGGAACATTTAATATCTTTTTTGCCGCGAAAGAGTCAAGAATTAAACGTGTTGTGTACGCATCCTCATCGGCCGTTTATGGGGATACAAAAGTGTTGCCCAAACACGAAAAGATTATTCCAAGCCCGTTATCTCCGTATGCTCTTCAAAAGTTAAACAACGAGCAATACGCGAAAATGTTTTATGACCTATACAAGGTTCCGGTTATTGGCCTCAGATATTTTAATGTGTTCGGCCCTTATCAGGATCCCGCGTCGTTTTACGCGGCCGCGATTCCTAAATTCATTGTATCGTTGTTGGATGGAAAGGCTCCCACCATTTATGGAGATGGCTTTCAGAGCCGTGATTTTACCTATGTCCAAAATGTGGTTTTAGCCAACTTGAAGGCGTGTCGGGCGCCCCGAAAGGCTCTGGGTGAAGTCTATAATATTGGTTGTGGAAGCCGTGTTGATTTAAACACATTGGGACGTATTCTCAAGAGGCATATCAAAACGGATGTTTCTTTTCGTTATGCTGCCCCGCGAGTCGGAGATGTGAAGCACTCCCATGCGGATATTCGTAAGGCCAAGAGATTATTGGGGTACAAGCCAAGTGTTGGTCTGGAAGAAGGGATTAAGAAAACGATTCTTTGGTATCAGAAGAGCCCGTATTGTCGTAGTTGACATCCGCCGCAACATGCTTTATAATTTTATGTCTAAAAGAGAGCCTATTACTACCGATTACTAACCAAGGACAAAAGTCTAACAAAAAGTCAGTTAAAATCTATTGTTAACATATTGTGGGAAATAGAGTTACAGTTTTAGAATGCGAATGCACTCCTGTTTTTGAAGAAGTTTACCCTGAATCAACGTGATGCAAAGCGACTCAAGTGAAAATCATGATGACCCAATACTCAGGTGGCAATTATTTGATCACCATATTCAAAATCAAGATATGGACGTGCATTTCCGAATTCGAGTGAATCTAAAAACTGTTCTTAATTCGTTGACCTATTTTTTTATTTAAGACTTTTCAGCGAAGATAAAAAAATTATCACCTCCTTTATGTCCAATGATCGATTGATTGATATGAAGGGGGTGTATTCATTTGCAGCAGATTGTGTTTTGGTTTGCCCTAACGGTCCTTGTCTGTGGCGTCATTTTCTTTTTCATCGGTTTTTATCTGCGAAAATTTCTAACTAGCCGGAAAATTAAGGATACAGAAAATTACATTACGCGTGTTAAAGATGAAACCGAAAAGGAGATTGATTCACGGCGCAAAGAAGCTGAATTTGAGTTAAAAGATTGGAAATTGAAAGCAACGGCGGAATTTGATGAATCAACCAAAACCCGCAAGCAAGAGCTTCTCGAATACGAGAGACGTTTAGCGCAAAAAGAGACTAATCTTGATAAGCGTCTTGAATATCTTGATAAGAAGATTTATGATTTGGACGAGAAGGAAAAGACGGTTAAAGAAGCGGAGACTAAAATTGATACGCGATCAAAAGAAATTGATTGCCTGATCAGTGAAGAAAAGCGGGAACTGGAAAGAATTTCCGGTGTGAGTTCACAGGAAGCAAAAAAGCTTTTATTGGAAAAGATCGAAGATGATGTTAAGCATGAGGCCGCTATTATTGTCAAACAGGTCGAAGATGAGACGCGGGAAACATCAAAGAAACGCGCGAGGAACATTGTCGGTCTCGCGATCCAGAAATACGCCGCGGAGCATGTGGTAGAGACGACTGTTTCCGTTGTGCATTTGCCCAATGATGAGATGAAGGGCCGTATTATCGGCCGGGAGGGCCGGAATATTCGTGCTTTTGAATCCGCCACGGGGATCGATGTGATCATTGATGATACGCCCGAAGCGGTGATTATTTCCGGGTTTAACAAAGTCCGGAGGGAAATCGCCCGGATCAGTTTAGAAAAGCTGATATCTGACGGCCGTATACATCCTGCACGCATTGAGGAAGTTGTTGAAAAAACACGGAACGAAATCGAAGAAAAGATGGTTGAAGACGGGCAGCAGGCGGCGCTGGAATTGGGTCTGCGGGGCATGAACCCAGAGCTCATTCGTCTGATGGGACGTCTTAAATATCGTACCAGTTACGGGCAAAACATTCTGAGACATAGCAAAGAAATCGCCTATCTTATGGGAACGATGGCCGGTGAGCTTGGAGTTGATATTCAGTTGTGTCGCCGTGCCGGGTTTCTGCATGATATAGGCAAAGCTGTTGATCATGAAGTTGAAGGATCCCACGCCGTGATTGGCGGGAATCTCTGCCGTAAATACGGAGAAATTCCGGAGATTTGCAACGCGGTTGCGAGTCATCATGGGGAAGAAGAGCCTGAAACATTGATGGCGGTGTTGGTAGCCGCGGCGGATGCCATGTCGGCCGCCCGGCCCGGGGCCAGGCGTGACACATTGGAAGCCTATATAAAACGCATGGCCAAAATCGAGCAAATTGCCGAATCGTTCCGCGGAATCGAAAAGGTTCATGCTATTCAGGCCGGCCGTGAGATTCGGGTTGTTGTCAAACCGGACGAAATCGGAGATCCGGATTCTCCCTTGATTGCGCGAAATATTGCCAAAAAACTTGAGGAGGAAGTTGCGTATCCCGGACAAATCAAAGTTGTGGTCATTCGAGAGACTCGATCTGTTGAGTATGCCAAATAAATCGAAAAACCATGAACCTATGATCCGGACTCTCATGATATGAAAACTTTAATATTAGGTGATGTGGTTGGCCGTCCCGGACGCGATATTCTTAAAGTGGTTCTTGGAGGCGTTATAGAAAGAGAAGGATTCGATTTTGTTATTGTCAACGGGGAAAATGCCGCGGCGGGGTCCGGAATCACGAAAAGGTTAACGGAAGAACTTTTGGACTGCGGTATTGACGTGATTACAACCGGGGATCACGTATGGAAAAAGAGGGATGTTTTAGAGTATTTGGACGAACAGGCGTGTCTGCTGCGTCCGGCTAATTATCCGGATGACACTCACGGACAAGGACATGTTGTGGTCTCCTCCCGTACCGGCCTATCGGTGGGTGTGATCAATCTGATCGGACGTGTTTTTATGAATCCGGTGGATTGTCCGTTTCGAAAAGCGGACAGACTTGTGAAACAGCTTCAAAAAGAAACGAACATTATTTTTGTGGATTTTCATACTGAAGCCACGTCAGAGAAAATAGCTATGGGGTGGTATTTAGACGGCCAAGTCAGCTGTATGTTTGGAACACACACACATGTGCCGACAGCGGATGAACGGATTTTGCCAAAGGGAACGGCCTATATTACGGATGTCGGGATGACGGGGCCTTATGATTCGGTTATTGGACGTGATAAGGAAAAAGTGATAAAGACATTTTTATCCAGGCAGCCGGAGCGATTTGACGTAGCCGTTCATGATGTGCGAGCTTCCGGAATCTCTGTTGAAGTTGATGAGAAAACAGGAAAAGCTACAGAGATTAAACGTGTTGTTTACCAACTAGAAGGGAAAGAGGAGCATGTCTAAAAAAATCGATGATGTATTGAAACGTTTAACACAATCAAGTTTCAGAAGTCAGTTTAAGCTGGATGAAAAAGATTTGGAATATATTTCTGTTCGAGGGTTTGATACGATAAAGAAGCATGCCTATGATTTCATAGCGCGTCGGATTGCGCCGCCGGTGATTAAAAATGACGGAAAGCAGACACCCATGTCGGGACATCCCGTATTTAAAGCTCAGCACGCAACAGCTACTTGCTGTAGGAAATGTCTTGAGAAATGGCACAAAATTAAAATAAATCGACAATTGAATCAGAAAGAAATTCAGTACACAGGAGATGTGATTCTTGAGTGGCTGGAAAAACAATGTGTAAAAAATCAACCTAAAAGGAAAAAGGACAAGAAGGAAAAAATCGGAACAGAGAAGTCTTAAGGCGATATATGAGACATGATGACATTCAGGCGTTAAATGAACGTGTTCGATCGGAGGGGATTTACCTTGAGCGCTTACGGGATGAGATCTCTAAAGTTATTGTTGGACAGCGTTATGTGATTGAACGTCTCCTCATCGGGATTCTGACAGACGGCCATATTTTGATTGAAGGTGTTCCCGGACTTGCCAAGACACTTACTATTTCAACCCTCGCCAAAACCATTCAAGCTAAATTTCAAAGAATTCAATTCACACCTGATTTACTTCCGGCCGATATCGTTGGTACACAGATCTATAATCCAAAGGACGGGACCTTCTCCGTCAAAGAAGGGCCTATTTTTTCAAATATTATTTTAGCAGACGAAATTAATCGCGCGCCCGCGAAAGTGCAAAGCGCTCTTCTTGAAGCGATGCAGGAACGCCAAGTCACCTTGGGAAGCTCAACCAAAAAGCTGGATACATTGTTTCTTGTATTTGCGACACAAAATCCTATTGAACAGGAGGGGACCTATCCTTTGCCTGAAGCGCAAGTGGACAGGTTTTTGATGAAGTTGAAGATAACATATCCCAATAAAGCAGAAGAGAAAGAAATTTTAAAACGGATGGCTGTGGTTGACAAAGAGACAGAAGTAACGCCGATTGTCACTCCGGATGTTATACTCAAATCCAGACAGATTATCAATGAGATCTACTTGGATGAAAAACTTGAAAACTATATTGTCGACATTGTGATGGCAACAAGGGATCCAAAACAGTATAATCTGGATATCGCGAGTTTTATTGAATACGGGGCATCCCCCCGCGCGACGATTTCTCTGGCCTTGGCGTCCAAGGCCCATGCCTTTTTGAACGGACGCGGCTATGTTACTCCGCATGATGTTAAATCGGTTGGAATGGATATCCTAAGGCATCGTGTAATCATTACGTATGAAGCCGAGGCAGAGGATCTGACGAGCGAACATATCATCGAAAAAATCTTCAACGTGATTGAAGTACCTTAAATATATTTACTATAGGGCCCTATCGAAAAATGTTACACAGATGTAACAATGTTAAGTATTTTTGACATTTTCTAATTCTTGGTCATAATCTAACCCATTTAATATTAAGTGCTTACAAATTTATTGTTTGGCATGCTTCTTGCGCATTTAACTGTACGGCGCATTGTCTCTGTTACAAAAGGAGTGAAAAGGTATGAATAAGAGAAAGTTTAAATTTGAATACATGGAAAATTTGGCCGAAGAGATTAAAGGGTATTTGGCCATCCTCCGTAAAAAGAAACCGGCCAAAATTCCTGAAGAGACCGAACTGATACCTGAAGATTTTACATGTGAATTCTTGGACATATCAGTTGATGCCCTGAAACATATTGAGAGAGTCCATCTATACCGTGTTGATCAAGCAATTAAATATTTTCACAGATTCGGAAAAGTTCATTTGGCTCAAATGATCAAAGAGTTTGTTGAAGCTTTGATTAAATCCTCGATTGTGTTTCCGAGAGAAAAAACAGAAATACTAAATAAGTTCTCCGTTCTTATGAAAGAGATGTCCGTACCGGAAATTTATCAAAAAACAAAAATTGTCAACACCCTCTATCCTGAAGTACGGCAACTTGTTCTTTGTATTGAAGAGCTTTCCGGACAATGGAGAAATCTGGAAGTGGCTCTCGAGGACAATACTAAAAAAAGCGGCGCCTTCTAAGTCCCATCTATCTATTCCTGTACAATCCGAAAGCTCTTATGTAAAATGAGCGGCATGTCATTTATTCGTAAGGCCCATGATGCAAAAACGCGCGCGCGTACCGGTGAACTTCAAACAGCCCATGGCCTGATCGAAACTCCCGTCTTTATGCCTGTTGGCACTCTCGCGACTGTGAAGACATTGTCTCCCGATGACTTGATGAAGATGGGAACTGAGATTGTTTTATCGAACACCTATCATCTCAATTTAAGGCCCGGGTGTGACATCATTCAAAAAGCGGGCGGGCTTCATGAGTTTATGGCTTGGCCAAAGCCGATATTAACGGACAGCGGTGGGTTTCAAGTTTTTAGCTTAGCGCGTCTTAGATCAATTACAGACTTGGGTGTCACGTTTCAGTCACATATTGACGGATCCAAACATGAGTTAACTCCCGCAAAAGTGATTGATCTTCAGCTGCAGTTGGGCTCAGATATACTGATGCCGCTTGATGAATGTGTGAGTCATGATGCCTCCCAAGAAGAAGTCCGGATTTCTCTTCAGAGGACACATCGCTGGGCCGCCCTTTCCAAAGAGCGATTTCTTGTGCAAAGGCAAGACCCCAGTCAGATGCTCTTTGGAATTATTCAAGGAGGGATGTTTCCTGATTTGCGGGTAGAATCAGCCGAAGAATTGTTGAGCTTGGATTTCCCCGGGTATGCTATTGGCGGATTATCTGTTGGAGAGGAGCGGGATGAATTGTACCGGGTGTTGGATAGTTTTATTGATCTTTTGCCCGAAGACCGTCCCCGATATCTGATGGGAGTCGGAGAACCCGTGGATTTGGTGAGAGCGATCGGGGAAGGTATTGATATGTTTGATTGTGTGATGCCGACCAGAAATGCCAGAAATGGGTCTCTTTTCACAAGACAGGGGCCGATCAACATTCGAAACGCTAGATTCATCGAGGATTTTACTCCGATAGAAGAGGGGTGTGCATGCGCTACATGTCAAAAATTTACAAAGGCGTATTTGCGGCATTTGATGCAGGCTCAGGAAATATTGGGATTGCATCTAAATTCGATACATAATCTTCACTTTGTTTTAAACCTTGTGCGGGAATGCCGCGAACATATTGAGGAGGGCACATTTGAAAACTACAAAAAAGAATTCTGCAAAGAGTATCAGTCGAACAAATCTGAAAAAGTTTGTCGCAGCCGATAATATTTATTCGAAAAATATGGGGTGGATTCATCTGGAAATGCGGGCTAAAAAAGTTTATTCTATTAATTTTCAAAAAGGGCGAGTTGAAAACAGGGATGATTTAGATTTAAAAAAACTAAAAGCATCCTTAATTCAATATTGCGATACGGGGTTGCGGCGTTTTAACTCTGTTTCAATTGATTGGGGTAGATACACCCTTTTCGAAAAAAAGATCCTCAAGGCCCTTTACAGACGAAAAACAGGGCGCCTCTTATCTTACAAAGAACTTGCCGTAAAGGGGGGAGTTCCGAAAGCCGCGCGCGCGGTTGGCCGCGTGATGAGCAAAAACCGTACACCGATTCTCATTCCGTGTCACTATGTCGTTCGATCCGATGGGGATCTCGGTGGATTTTCATCCGGGATTTTGAAAAAGAAGAAACTGCTAAAGGTCGAAAATCTTCTTTAAGCTTTTGGTTTTTTATTTTTTTCGGTGCGGGATTTTCGGGATATTCCAAAGGGTTTCGTTTTCGTGGAATGTGAAAGCCAATTTCCGGGCAAGCACAAACAAAAAATCCGATAAGCGATTAAGGTATTTGAGACAGCTCAAAGGCAAGCGCCTCTTTTTTTGATAGGCCCAGAACAGCCTCTCTGTTTTTCTGCAGATAGTACGCGCTACGTGTGTTGAACCTGAAAGAATACCTCCTCCGCCCAGTATAAAAGACATCAAAGGCGGGAGTTCTGAAGACCACGTGTCCAGCCATTTTTCGAGAAGATCCACTTTATTTGTTGGAAAAACGGATTGGGCATCATGGGCTGAAAGTTTCGAGTGTGTGACGATGTACCCGATGTCAAACACATCATTTTGGATTTGGGTGAGCAGTTTTATAATCTGCCCGGAAAACACCTTTTTCGTTTTCACAGCTTTTAAATGAATCGAAATCATGGCGATAAAAGCGCATAGTTCGTCACAGGCCCCGAGGCATTCGATGGGAAGCGAATGCTTTGGAACGCGGGGAGATCCCATAAGTTGTGTTAATCCGTCATCTCCGATTTTTGTATATACCCGATGAATATGTAGCGACATAAATTCTTCCGTGGATATGAATCGGTGTATTATACATAAAAGGAACCTTCTGTAAAAGAGGCGAAAAATAAGCCATTGACAAATTATCTGAAGACGTGCTATTTTGGATGCTGTTAAATTTCGTTCTTTGTAAACAGTCATTTCGTTAGTGTAGGAAAACCTGTGAAAATCAGGTGCAGACCCGCTGCTGTAAACGGATACGAAAGCCAAAGAGCCACTGCTCCGAAGATTTGGGGTGGGAAGGCAGGGCGAGTAGATAAGCCGTGAGCCAGAAAGCCTGCTAGCGAGTAAACACGCTTGACCCTCGAGGATAGGGGACATGGCTCTAGGTTATTGATCTCTTAAACCCGTCTTTTCTCAAGATGGGTTTTATTTTGATTTTGATTATCGAAGAATCCCTTTCTTCAAAGCCATGTTCTATACATTACTATAGTTTTGGGTAGTTGTCAATATAGAGCTTTTCTGCGTTTTTTCTCCATCCATTTCTCTATTTCTCGGAGGTCAAACTTGACCATTCTTCCTACTTTGAAAAAAGGAATCTTACGATAGCAGACCCATTTTCGAAGGGTTTGAGGTTTAACTCCAATAAAATCAGATAACTCTTGTGAACTTATATAGCGCTTCTCCATCAGGCAATCTACTCCTCCATTGCTAAAGTGGTAACAAAACGGTTAACTTTTGTTATCATCCACCCCAGGTTTCAGTATTTATTTCTTGACTCATTTTATGTACCATCTCGATGACGTCACTTTCCGCGCTAAATACTACATCTACTACCTCTTTCTTGAGAATTTCGATAAATCTAACGTATAATTCAAAAAGCTTCTCTGTAGAGACCTCTGACAATTCCCTTTTATCCAATTCGTCTTTGATACACTTTAATTTCTCTCCAAAGAGTTCAATCCTTTTCACTTTGGTAGCATAATATTTTTCAAGCAGCACCTCTAATTCGATGGCTTTCATATTCTTAATGGTTTGTGATAAACCTTTACTCCATCTCACAAGAGTGGGCTTAGATACAGCTAGGGCCCTGGAAATCTTGTCATAGCTTATCCCTTTTGCTCTCATTTCAATAAATTGTTCTTTTCTGTCATTACTTTCCACCGGGGCCATCTCCTTTCTTTATTATTCCAACCCTGCATTGTACGGTTTTCTGGGCTTGTTATACTCTTTGTTATCTTACGCCATACATTTCAGATTCTGTTATGCCATTCGCAAATATAAATTGAGCGTAGGATGGTAAAATTCCACTCGGATCTACAAAGTTTCTATAGCTGTATGTAAAC
>JADFSZ010000166.1 GCA_022560555.1 PVC group bacterium | reverse complement strand
CGCATAAAGCGGATGATCCTTTGAGATGGCGGAGATGATGTGTGAAGAGGGTTTATAAGAACTTGTCGTGTTCCAGTAAGGCAGAACAAACGCGGTGTCAATAAAGTGATAGATGAGCATTCCGTAAAACGGGATGAAGAGGTAAATATTCCGCAGACGCGGGTTTTTCAGTGCCTGAAATGCCTCATAAAGAATTTTGGCCCCCAATAAACTTAATATCGGAAGCGCGGGCAAAAGATAGGTTCCCTGTTTTGACCTGGACAGAGAAAGAAAAACCAGCGTTGTCACCACAATTGTGATCAAGGCTAAGATTTTTTCGGAACGCCAGAAATTCTTTTTTTTAAAAATGCTCAAACCGGCAATTCCCGCAAAAACCGTCCAGGGCATAAAATCCAGAAGCAACTGAAACGGCAGGTACCACAAAACTTTGACATGATCCGTTTGGTCCCGGAAACGGCCCAGGGTTTCATTGAGAAACGTATCCAAGGCTCCGGGAATTTTTAAAATCACATATAGATACCAAGGTGAAGCAATGAGGAGGAATACGGCCAAGCCTCGCCAAAGATGGGTTAAACGAAAACATTTCCGAAAACTTTTGTTTGAGAACCAAAAAACAAAAAATGGAATATACACGAGGATGACACCCACGGGCCCTTTTGTCAAAAACGCGAGTCCTGTCGCTCCGACACTCAGATAAAAGTATTTCATGGAACGGGTTTTGTAGGCGGTATGTATAAGAGCAAAGGACAGGAGAATCCAGAAACAAAGAAGCATATCCACGCGGCTGATTTTCGCGAGCTCCAAAAAACGAAAATTGGTGGCAAGGATCAGACTCGCCAGGAATGCCGTTTTCCGGTCAAAGTAATTTTGCCCAAACAGAAAAAGCGTGATGAGGCACAATAGTGCGGCCACCCCTGAGGGAAAACGAATCGTGAACTCGGACACATGACCTGCTATACGGCTCGTTCCCATAACGAGCCAATGAAACAAAGGCGGTTTTTTGAGATATATCTCATCATCTAGACGGAGCGTCAAGTATTCGCCTGTGGCAATCGCGTGCTTCGCCATGATGCCGATCCGCGCTTCGGCTTTCAGCATGATGTCTTGCCGTCCCAGGGGGAGCACAAAAAGAAAAATACCTAATAGGACAAGAAAGAGGATGAGTTTTTTATTAGAAAGTTTCTCTGAAAACATTTTTATGAGATCGCCGCGGGTGGTTTATTTTTCTTGCGATGGATCAGAACAAGATTTCGTAGATACACAAGGCAGCCGAACGAAGCGCCCAAAACAATCACGGGATCCCGTCGGTGGATACCATATATGAAGAGGAGGAAGGCCCCGCAGATGCTGAAATACCAAAACGCGACAGGAATCACGCTTTCCTTTTTGCGTTCGGATTGAATCCATTGAATAAGAAAGCGTAAGCTGAACATGAGTTGCGCGAATAAGCCGAGTATAACCCAGGTATCCGGAAACCAGGTACTGAACCATCCGTTCATAATTGTTCCTTTAGTTCGGAGTTTTGAGTTCAGACTTCAGATGTCAGAGAACAGATATCAGAAAAAAGCAAAAAAATCAATACGTCTTTCCTTGTCTTCTGTTTTCTGTCTTTTGTCTACTTTCTGTCTTCTTCTATCTGATATTTTAAGCTGTATTTTTTCATCCAGCAGACGGCAAATAAATCCAGCAAGGGTTTAATGAGACGTTGATGAAACTTGTATTTTCCTTGTCCCGTGTGACGCGGACGATGTTTTACGGGCATTTCATAAATGCGCGCGCCTTCCATTTTAAGCAGTGTCGGCAAAAACCGGTGCATGCCGTCAAAAAGCTTCAATCTGTCGACAAAAGATTTTTTGTACACGCGAAGCGTGCAGCCCGTGTCTGTTATAGCTTCCCCTGACAGTTTGTTTCGGATCCCATTGGCAATTTTTGAAGAAATTCTTTTGATCACGTTGTCCCGACGCTCTTGGCGAATGCCGCAAATCACATCGTGGGTCTCCAGGTGCTTTATCATGGCCGGAATATCTTTCGGGTCATTCTGCATATCTCCGTCCATGGTGACAAAAATCTCGCCGGACGCGTGACGGAATCCGGCATCCATAGCCGACGTTTGTCCGCAATTTTTTTTGAAGTGAACGATCCGGATATGGTTGTTCGGATCACCTGCCAATTGAGCGAGAATATTTTTGGTGTTGTCCGTGCTTGCGTCATTCACAAACAGCACCTCGTAATCAATCCTGAAGTTTTCAAGGACTTCCCTGAGTTCTTGATACAGGGGCTCAATATTTTCCTCTTCGTTATAAACAGGTATGATAACCGAGATCATGTTATGCGGGCCTTTTGTTTTGTCTTTGGGCTTTCCATAATAACGCGTATTTGTATCCGGCGTGGTATGCTGACAAGATGCTTAAAAGAAAGCCCTGCCAGCCGTCAAAAAAACCGCGGTTGCGGATATACATCTTAAAAAATAACGCTAAGGGACTTCCAAGAATTTTGAACAAGCCCGATTTTTTTCGGTCAAAATTCTGCTTAACAAACAGTTGAGCGTATTCATGGAACTTGACAAAATACCTGTCCAAGTTGGGAAAGGGGTAATGAAGCAGGGGCGCGTGAATCCGCCTGACTTCTCCGTCAATATGAAGAGCCTCGTGCACAATTTCTCTGTCAAAGTTTCCCGTGCCGTGTTTAAAAAGGCGCAATTTATATTCATTTCCCCAGCAGTGATTCATCCATCGGCCCAAAAAATCCGTTTGACGATAAATAATATACCCGCATGTTGTGATGTCTTTCGATTTACATATGCTCTCGATCGTGCGCGCTAGTTGCGGGGAGACAACCTCATCGGCATCCATATTCAAAATCCAGTCTTTCGAAGCTTGGGTAATCGCGAAAATTTTTTGATTTCCGTAACCCTGCCATTCATGCTCAAAAATCTTGGCATTATAGGATTTAGCAATCTCGAGGGTTTTATCCGTACTGCCGGAATCGACGATAACAATTTCATCAGCCCATTTAACGCTCTCGAGACAACGGGGAAGATTTTTTTCTTCGTTCTTTGTGATAATGACTATGGACAGTGAACGCATGGGCCCCTTTGGGGTAAAAAGGCGTGACGGATTTAACCTAACAATCTATAAATGAATCATTTAAGAAACATTTATTTGTTCGATTATAGCAAATATGCTAGAATTGGGCAATTCTTAAGAAAGGCTTAAGAATTGAAGTATCAATGATTTCTGAAGTGAATGAACTCTTTAGCTGAAGGAATATTGTTATGAATGTCCTTGTGACGGGCGGAGCCGGATTTATCGGCCGCTGGGTTGTGGCTAAGCTTTTAGCCGACAAGCATCATGTGTGGGTTTTGGACAATCTCTTAAATGGCCATGAGGAAAATCTGTCCGAATTCATCTCCCATAAGCATTTTAAGGATTTGGTTGTCGGAGATTACGCGGACGCGAAAATTTATAAAAAGTTTCAAAAAGTCCGAATGGACAAATGTTTTCATCTCGCGGCCCGTGTTGTTGTCCAAGACAGCCTTGACAAGCCCATGGAGTGTTTTCAAAACGATGTCACCGGGGTCATGGTGCTTTTAGAATATCTCAAGAAGACCCATACGGGGCTCGTGTTTGTCTCAAGCTGCATGGTGTATGATTTAGCGAAATCAAAAACCAAAATCAATGAGAATCATCCCGTGAAGCCGGCTAGTC
>JADFSZ010000165.1 GCA_022560555.1 PVC group bacterium | reverse complement strand
GAAGCTATACCGCGGGAGAGCTCTATCGAAAACCTGAGGGAGATTGCCCAGATCTTTTTGTGTATTTGGACGATCTCTCCTGGAGAAGTGCCGGCACGGTAGGACATCATAAGCTCTATCTTGGACAGAACGATACCGGTCCTGATGACGCGGTTCATGATTGGGATGGAATTTTTATTGCTTGGAGGGCGAATCATAAATTCCGTTCCCTCCCGCAAAGAATCTTTAACCAAGATTTTGCCCCAAGTGTTTTGTCCCTTTTTGGCGAAAAACCGCCACGACAGATGAAAGGGGAAAATCGTTTACGAAGAAAAAGAGCAAAGTGATCACTCAAGGAATGATATACCGTCAAAATCGAACGGCTGTATTTCCTCATCCGTAAAACCGCAGAGTTTAAGAATAGTCGCGGCAAAGTCCGTTAAAGCCGGATCCGTCTTAACAATCGGGCGGTTGGCGAAAAGAACTCCGGGGACAAGCGCGGGATCGCAGAGATGATCGCCGCTCCACTTTTTAAGGTTATCCGCAACAAGAGGGCGAGGGACAGCCCCCATGGCTGTTTGCCAGCTCGCTCGGTACCCTCGAGCAAACCCAATGTAAAGATCCGGTGCCTCGGCCATATAAGGGCCCAAAAAGATGTCTTCTTTACGATAAACCTGCTTGATGATTTTTGCGCCGTTTTTCTGATCCGTCCATTCCATAAGCTCTGAGACTAGTTTGTTTTTTAGGTCTTCTGTAGGCCGTCCGGGCTTTACAATTCCCTGTCCCTCCCGTCCAACCTGGTTGATATATACCGCTCCAAACCCAAGCGCATAGGCCATGGTTTTATTCCAGTCAATGTCTTCAAGCAGTTCTCGCCCCACTTGTGTTGTGGAATCTTTGAGATGAAGATAGCCCTTTTCTCGCAGCCAGGAATTGACATGCGCGGCTCTGCGGAACGTTTCAAATCCATGATCGGAAAGAACGAGAAGAATATCTTGATCCGTCATATACTTCATGGTTTGACCCAGGATCTTATCCAGCTTTATGTAAATGTTATCAATAATCTGAGAAAATTGATCATGGGACTCAAACAGAGGGTGTTCGGGGTCATGAAAACGGGTAAACATATGCTGCAGAATATCAGCATCTTCGAAATAACAATAAAAAATCCCATTGTTGAATTTCTTTAATTCGCTGAAAAGCATCTTTTTTTTTGTTTCAAAGATTTCATGGGCTAAACCGAGGAAAATTTCTTCGGAGATTCTTTTCTCGTTCAGAGCCCAGGTATCAAAGGGCATCCCTTGGGTATGATAATAGCCAATGTCATTAAAAAGGGTCCGACTAAAACTCGACGGATGGGATATAGGATAAAGAGGAGAGATCGGATCAAAATTAACCGGGCTGACATAAAGACCTAACTCCGGATGGTTTTCCGTCAGAACAAATTTTACAATACCACGAATTTTTCGAAATAAACCTGTTTGAAAAATCACAGGTATCCACGAGCTGATCTCGCCAACTCGTAAATCCAAGGATTTGTTTTGGATCTTGATGGTGATGTGGTCATTCTTTCTCTCGATGACAAATGGAATTTCCGCCGACTGGGTTTTACGCCACCCTTGAATACGCGTCCCGATAAGCTTTGTTTCGATGACAGGGTTGTTGTCCAAGAGATAAACCCGCCCTCCGACGTCTTTGCCGGTTTTGGTTGATTGTGTTGTAAAAAAGGAAAATGTTCCTTGTGTCCCAAGGATATCGGGCACCCCCATGCCAGATAACATTTTCCCTTTGATCTTATCCGGCGGGAAGGTGATCGGGCATTGCAGTATAACGTGGGAAATTCCCTTTTTTGAGGTGTATGTCCACCAGGAGGGAGTCTTTTTGATATTTTTGATTTGATTATCTTGTTTATCCATCAAGCCTAGGCTGAGGGAATAGTCGATAGGGTCTCTCCGGATAAAGTCATATACACCGTGTTTCCCTGGATTCTGTCCTGTCGCAAAGGTGCTCCAGGCAACGGGTGACAGGGACGGATTCGTTGTTGCCAGATGACGATACCCTCCCGATTCTTTGAGTCGGCTGAAATTCGGGAGTTTATCTTCAGACATTAGCTTTTCGATAACATCTGTATCCAGAGCGTCAAAACCGAGGATAATGATTTTATGGTTAATATTTTTGCCTTTGGGTTCAAGCATTTTTACGATTCCGAGATATCCAAGCCCCAAAAGGAGGGTAAGACAAAGAATGATCAATGCTCCCCGGAGGGGGTGTTTACGAAAAAACAGAAAAATGCCGCCGAAAAAACCAAAAAGGGCAGCAAAAATTCCGCCTCCGGCTGTGACGATTGTAAACCCTGTGCCCGGATCGATATAGCCTAAGGGCAGCATTCTATCCGGATATTACCATATTTTGTGTGCAATTAATCATAAATGGGTCCAACGAAAATATCCAGGTTACATATATCCCAAGCTTTTCAAGCGTTCTTTCAAGGAGCCTTTGGCGCCTTTTTTCTTGTTCTCTTTGTTTTTCTTTTTCGGAAGAGATTTTTTCGTAGGCTTTTTTTTCACGCTCTACTGCTCCTTGATGGGCAGTTTTTGATTTTTTACACGGCCCGGATACGCATCAGATATTGTATTTTACCATCCCTTTATCCTAATTTATATCAAAATCTCCCTAGAAACGATGGATACGAAGAGGACAGAAATCTCTACGGCAGAGTTAACGAAGAGCAAATAGATTTCTTGTAGAGGGGAATGACAGTGGACTAAAAATATTTCTCGAACATTTTTGTAGGGTATCGCATCATGCGATAAAATGTTTGCCGGCGTCCATTCTCTATTATGGGATTTAAAAATTCCCAAACGATATCGCCTTGTGGAGTAACTTCAATCGTCCGTGCCTTTTCGGAGATTCCGATGAGCGTGTTTCCGTTCGGAAGGCGTAGGCACGATCCTCGATCATTTGATATGAATGATTTTGATGGATCATTCTCGGGGGGGTATTGCCAAACAAATTGTAGATTTACGGGATTAATTTCCAGTATTCGTGAGTGGCCCCGGTTCGGGCCATTATCAAATACAAGAATATTTCCGTTGCTAAGCATGGATGGCATGTGAGGCCAATCGAGGATACCTGGCCCCCAGGCCCAAACGATTTTCCATGAATGTTTATCCAAAATCGCAATCAAATTCACGTTTCGAAAGCACAACATAATATTTCCAACTTGAAATCGAGAATCGACTGTCCCTAAGCGATTTGCTTTCATTATATGAATTGTGTTCATGTGAAATTATTCATATTCTTTTCTTTCTTCATCCGGCAGAAGAGAAAAAGACGGCGGTGAATAAAACTTGTCAAGCTCGTTTTTGTGTGCATAGCTTGACCAAACAACTCCTAAATTGTCACCTTCTTTGGAAATATGAACAATGGAATCGAATAGGAGGGAGTAACCGTTTAAGTCTCGGGAAGAGTCTGTGGTTAAAGCATAAAAAGATTCGTCTGGCAAAAATGCGAAATCGTGATGCCCATAGACGGAAGCATCCCACATAAGAGTCGAATCCCAATCAAGCTGAAAAATTGTATCGCCGACGACAATTAAGTTTCCATCTTTTATAGGCGTCACAACTCGAAATCGCTCGACATTCTTGATAGTCCACGTGTGTTTAATTTCACCTGCCATATCCATAAGGTAAACGGTATTAGTATTATTGTGGTAGACATTGTAGCCCGGAGATGATTTCTTGGAATTATGATA
>JADFSZ010000164.1 GCA_022560555.1 PVC group bacterium | reverse complement strand
TAACAAATATTGTCCGGAAGATTATGTGAACTTAGAGAGCGCTCTTAAGATGGGAGATCCGATCGGAGGACACATGGTGCAGGGACATGTGGATACTGTTGGAAGCATCAGAAATATTATTCAACGCGGGGACACGGTTCTTGAAATCACCCTTAAACAAGAGTGGATGCCTTTTCTTGTTCCGAAGGGTTCTGTGACGTGCCATGGAGTCAGTCTCACGCTTGCGGAAGTCTTGAGTGACGGTTTCCGCGTGGCCATCATTCCTCATACATGGGATCACACAAATCTGAGATACAAAAAGAAGGATGAGGGTGTGAACTTGGAGATGGATATGCTTGTTAAAACATGTGTGCATTATCTGAAAAATTTTGTTGGACAGAGCCCTCTGAAATAGGAACCCATAGTGCCTGATTCACCACAAACACAAAAAAAGATTTTTGATCATTTGGCAAAAAAGATCCATTTGTATCAATCAGATATTGTGAAAGATCTCTCTAAGTTGATTTCCATTCGTACGGTGAACGAAGGTGTGAAAGGAGATCATGTGATATGTCACAACAAGGAAAAAGCTTTTCGGTTTATACAATCACTCGCGAAAAAAATGGGTTTATTGGTGTATCCTATCCCAAAACGCGGGATGATTGTCGAGTGGGGACAAGGTCAAAACATCATTGATGTGCCGTGTCATTTGGATGTGGTGCAAGCCGGCAGAGACTGGACCGTGGCTCCTTTTCGTGGAACGGTGAAAAACTCCCGGGTGTACGGGCGCGGGGCTGTGGACAATAAGGGACCGTGCATCTCAGCCATTTACGCTCTCTTTGTTTTAAAAGAGGCCGGTCTTAAACCTAAAAAGACTATCAGGCTTATTTATTGCTGTGATGAAGAATCGGGAATTTGGGTGGATATGGCTGTTTGTCTCAAAAAGCTTCAACGTTCAAAATTTGCCATTGTTCAAGATTCTCATTTTCCCGTTGTGAATGCGGAAAAGGGATTTTTAGATGTCATCGTGGATGTCAGGGACGTCTCAAAAAAACCTAAAGGGCATTTACAAGATTTGATCGAATGTATTCATTTTTCCGGCGGGCTTAGATCCAATATGGTGCCGGATCGGGCATTTGCATGCCTGAAATTTCGTTCTCCAAATACACAAGAAAAGCCTCTGCTCCAAAAATGCATTATATTTTGCCGGAAACAAAATGTACAAATCAACATACATCGAAAAAAATCATTTTTCAAAAAGTCTTTTTGTAAAGGACCTTATGATATTGTTCTGGAGGCGATAGGAAAATCCGCGCACGGAAGCCTCCCTCACGAAGGGAGAAATGCCGTGTGTGTTCTTGCAATGTTTCTTGACCAATTGGCATTAAAGAAATCTTCCAGAAGCTCAGTTGTGAGATTTATCGCAAAGTGTGTTAAGGAAGAACATTATGGCCAAGCCCTTGGTATAGCCAAACGTCATCCAAAGATGGGGCGCTTAACGGTGAATCTGGGTCATGTTACCGATGAAGCGAAGGGGATGAAATTGTTTCTTAATATCCGGTATCCAAAAGGTATTGCGCCGCCGGTCATACTAAAGAAAATCAAAAATAAACTTGGGTTTAGGGCAAAAATATCGAAGGGGCGCAATTCGATGGAGCCGATTTGGGTGTCTCCAAAAAATCCTTATATACGGAAATTAAAACAGGCTTTTCGTCTCGCGACGGGACTGACCCCTTATACCGCGACCATGGCAGGAACGACATACGCCAAAGTTTTTAAAAAGGCAGCCGGTTTCGGCCCCCTTCTTCCTTCAGAAACCGGTACGGCCCACATGCCGGATGAATATATTCCCATTAAAACCCTGTTAAGAAATACGAAGGCTCTTGCCGCGGCTTATCTTAAACTCGGATGTGAATAGATATGAATATCTTGGTGACTAACGATGACGGTATTCACGCCGAAGGCTTAAGATGCCTTGTTCAACATCTTAAATTAAAAAAGAGCGGCCGGGTGACTGTTGTAGCGCCTCTTCTAGAATCCAGTGCCATGGGACATGCCATCACGATGGACCATCCCTTGCGGGTGGAAAAAGTGTATGACCAGGGAGAGTTCTTCGGGTTTGGTGTGAGCGGTACGCC
The DNA here is from genome assembly GCA_022560555.1 of PVC group bacterium. Classification (GTDB taxonomy): domain Bacteria; class JADFSZ01; order JADFSZ01; family JADFSZ01; genus JADFSZ01. The sequence continues at coordinate 1,705 of JADFSZ010000164.1, read as the reverse complement.
GGCTGACTGTGTGAAACTGGCCATTCGAGAGATTCTCAGAGACAAGCCTGATTGGGTATTGTCCGGTATCAACCGCGGGGAGAATTCGGCCGTGAACATAATTTATTCAGGGACGGTGTCGGCGGCCACGGAAGCGGCCATTCTGAGCTGCTCTGCCATGGCCATTTCCCTGGTTAATGGTGTAGATGCCTCGTTTGATACGGCCGCCGTTTGGAGCCTACGTCTTTGGGATCAGGTGCGGGACAAAACGCTGCCGCAGGACACGTTCTTGAATGTGAATGTTCCCGCGCTCGTATCGGAAAAAATTAAAGGGATTAAAGTGGCCGTACAGGGACGATCAAGGTTTATAGAACAGTTTGATAAACGTGTGGATCCGAGGGGAAGAGAGTATTATTGGCTCGCGGGAGACGAAATGTCAAAAGAGAGTTTAGATCATTTTGATGACAAAGTTTTAAAAGACGGCTATGTATCGTTAACTCCGCTTCATTGCGATTTAACGAATCACGGATTTTTAGGAGCTTTAAGAGAGTGGGTCAATCATGGCGGCTAAGCTAATGAGCGTTTACAATCGCCTGTTTCTGGAATTTGGCGCGCAAAAATGGTGGCCGGCCCGGACACGTTTAGAAGTCATGGTTGGCGCCATACTGACCCAAAATACAACATGGCTTAATGTCGAAAAATCCATACGAAAGCTCAAGCAACACCATGTTCTCGACATAAAAACGCTTGGCAGTATTTCAGAAAGAAAACTTTCGCAATTCATTAAATCTTCAGGGTATTTCAGACAAAAAGCGCGGCATGTGAAAGGTTTAATTCATTTTATTGCGGAGCATTATCACGGCTCCATCCATCGCATGTTTAGGACTCCGAAGGATCATTTAAGGCAGGAGCTCTTGAGTGTACGCGGCATTGGGCCGGAAACAGCCGACAGTATTCTTCTCTATGCGGGAAAGAAACTTACGTTTGTTGTCGATCAGTATACCAAACGCATTTTTATCCGTCACGGATGGATTTCATCAAAGGCCAATTACAGTGACGTGCAAAATTTTATTATGAAGCGATTGCCACAGAAAGTCAGTCTCTATAATGAATATCACGCGTTGCTTGTTCAAGTCGGCAAGGGTTTTTGTTTTAAAACAAAACCAAACTGCGAAGCCTGCCCTTTGAAGAAATATTTACCAAAAAAAGGGGCTCGACCGGGGAATATTACCTGCTACCCAACTTGAAAGTGATGTGATACTATGGTGCCGTCAAGTCAGGAAGAGCGAAGGCGCTATCCTCGCCTGGATATTCGCATTTTCAGCATTTTGGTTTTGGTGCGTCCTGTTGCGGGAGAAGCGCTCGATATTTTCCCCGGAGATATCAGTATCGGAGGGATCTCGTTCCAAACGGATGTAGTGTTACATATCGCGGATCAGCTCCAATTAACCTTGGGATTTCCTGCCAACCCTCTGCCTGAACAAGTGTTGGCCCAGGTGGTTTGGACGCACCTAAGTGACAAAAAAGGGGAACATGGCAGGATATTATACGATGTGGGCATATCTTTTTTAGAAATTTCAAAGGATGCGTTGAAAGAAATTACTGGATTATACATAAGACAATCAAACGAATAGAGATTTATGGATATTCAAAAAACAGATGAGTCCGGTGTGACCGTATTGACATTGGAAGGATGTATCGACTTTGCCGTACGAAAGGCTTTGTT
>JADFSZ010000163.1 GCA_022560555.1 PVC group bacterium | reverse complement strand
GTAAGAAAAGTTCTAAATGGGGAACCGATTACGATGACGGGAGAAGGCAAGCAGTATCGAAAGTTCGGATATGTTGAAGATCTTGCCCAAGGAAATGTTCTTGCGATGAACGATATCGCAAAAAACAAGACTTACAATCTGGAAGGCAATGACAAGATCACCATAAAAGAAATTGCCCAGACAATTCAGGAGATTCTTGGGAAAGGTGAAATTAAATACATTGAAGGACGTTGCGGAGATTTTGAAGGGAATGAAATTTCTTTTGCAAAAGCCAAGGAGGAGCTTGGATGGCAGGCTAAGACAACTTTTCGGCAGGGACTCGAAAAATATATTCAATGGTATCAGAACTCATTAGTTGCCAAGACATAAACTATGTCAGAAGCCAAAACAAAGATATCAATTATTATGACGGTTTTTAATGGCGAAAAATATCTTTCTCAGGCCATAGAAAGTCTTCTCGATCAGGAGTTTCCTCAAGAGGGTTACAACATTATAGTGGTCGATGATGGCTCCACAGATCGGACTGCTTCTATCCTTGAATCCTACAAAACTAAAAGTGGACGAATAACGATTCTGACAAACGAAACAAATCGAGGCATTGGATATTCTGCGAACCGTGCCTTGGAGGAGATCCGGTCGGAATTTGTCATACGATTTGATGCTGATGATATTGCATGCCGGAATCTTTTATCCAGTCTTTATGACTCCATTGGCCAATATGCCTTTTGCCATCCCTTTATGGAGATCTTTTATGGTGATGACATATCCAAAAAAGAGATATACAAAGTGCGTGATTTTGCAACGTTTTTTGCCAGTGGAGTCATGTTTCGGCGAGATTTAATGAAAAAAATCAGATATTCTGATCTATTTTGGGAGGAATTTGATCTGTATTTGCAAATTTTAGAACAAAAAACATCTTATCTAATTCTCCCGGAATGTTTATTTTTACACAGAGTTCACTCGCAAAATATGACTTCTGACAAAAACAAGTTTGTTAACGGGTATCATGCGCTGGCTGAAAAATGGGGAGAGGCTATCCTTAATAAATATGGGTTGACACTTGACCGCATGATGGAATCATGTAGCTATTATTTTAATGAATCCTCAGGAAAAATGTTGTAAGTATTGTATTGATTTCCGAAATCAGAATCGGGTTGATCTCTAATCCTAAAACCCGGAAACAATGAGAAAGGAATCAGAATATGAAAAAAGTATTGGTGTTGGCTCCCCATATGGATGACGAAGTTTTAGGATTAGGAGGGACGATCAGCAAGCATGTGAAACTTGGATGCACCGTCAAAGTGTGTTTTGTGTGTAACAGAGCTTATGGACATAAATATGAAGATACTCTTATCGAAAAAGAGAAAAACCATGCACTTGAGGCAAAAAGAATATTAGGATATCAGAATCATGTTTTTTTGGATTTGAACGATGAGACACTGGATGAAAGATTAATAGACACAATCATCCCCATTGAAAGAGTGGTGCATGAATTCAAACCGGAAATAGTCTATCTTCCTCATAAAGGTGATAATAATCAAGATCACCGGGCTGTTTTTTTAGCTGCCATGGTAGCCTTAAGAAGCTTTGCGGCCCCCTTTGTTAATGAGATATATACCTACGAGGTTCCTTCTTCAACGGAACAAGCGGCTCCTTTGGTAGAAAACATATTTTGTCCTAACAGGTATGTTGATATCAGTGAATTTGTGGAGATCAAAAAAAGAGCATTAGAATGTTATCAGACAGAGAAGAGATCGTATCCTCATCCTCGGTCAGTTAAGGCCATAGAAGTATGGGGTATGAAAAGAGGAGTTGAAGCTTATCTTGAGCATGCTGAAGCCTATGTGTCCATTCGATCAATCGAGAGAAACTAGATGAAAAATTTTCAAAGTCTATATCATGGAAACGAATTGGGAGAAAGGATCAATGTCCAGGAAAAATATTCCAGTCTTGACTTGAAAGAATGGCTTAAGTCATTGTATGAATTTAGAAAAGACGATACTGTTTTAGATCTGGGATGCGGCAACGGCAAAGAGTTGGTGTACTTCTCGCCGTATTTCAGCAAAGGAGTTGGTGTTGATAATTCTGAAAAACTTATCAAAAATGCTCAAGAAAAAAAAGATGCAAAGGGGTTCAAGAATATCTCCTTCATATACGCGGATTGTAATGAGTTTATATCAAAAGATATAAAATTCAATGTTATTTATTCAAATTTTTCGTTTTATTATTTTGATGAAAAAGAAGTATTTAAAAACATTTGTGAGATGCTATCATCGGACGGAACTGTATTTATCGGTGGTTCGCCCGATGATAATGCCCCGGAAGTGTCTTGTCTTATTTCAAGATTACTAAACAAAGAAGAGGTTCCGCTGACATATCGAAGCGGGTTTTCCGATATTAAAAAATATAGGAATATTTTTAAGGACCATTTTCGGTCAGTGCAATATTACCGTTTTGATAATGAGATTAGGTTTCCTGATGTATCCGTATTCTTAGTATACTTAAAAAACACGACATTATGTCAATCATTACGACAAGATCGAAGGGAATATTTCTTGGAAGAAGCACGGAAAATCCTTGAAAAGAAAGAGAATACACATTTAACAAAAGTGGTCGATGTTCTAAAAGCGTCCCATATAAAATAGCAACAAGAAGAGTGGATATGCCTCCAATCGTTATTGCGGAAATAGGTGAGAACCATATCGGAGATATGGATATCGCGAGAACGCTTATTCTGAAAGCGGCTCAAGCGGGTGCTGATTACGTGAAATTTCAGTCCTATAGGCCCCAAAATTTTAAAAAAGATGATCCGGAATATGATTGGTTTTGTAAAGTCGCACTTTCGGACGAAAATCATGTCATGCTCAAAAGAGAGGCAGACAAGGCGGGTATTAAATTTTTAAGCTCGCCTTTTAGCCTGGAAAGGGCCAGGTTTTTGTGTGAATATTTGCATATGAAGGAAATAAAGATTGCTTCAGGCATGATGATGAATATCCCTATCCTCGAATATATTAATGACCATGCCAAGACGGTATTTTTATCAACCGGACTTGCGACAATTCCGGAAATACGAAAAGCCCTTTCTTATTTAAATCGGGTTAAAAAATGTTACATTTTGCATTGTGTCACACAGTATCCTTGTTCTGATAAGGATGCCAATCTTTTAGCGATCAAAGTCTTGCAGGATGAATTCCCGGAGAATGATATTGGTTATTCGGACCACACAGTCGGTATCGATGCTGCCATATTAGCCGTTGCGTTAGGAGCGAAGGTGATTGAAAAGCACTTTACTTTTGATAAAAATGCATCTGAAGGAACCGATCATGTTCTTTCTGTGGATCCTGAAGAACTTAGTGAAATGGTTCGACGAATTCAGCAAGCCGAAAAATATTTGGGACGGAGAGAGAAAATACCGACAGAAGATGAAAAACGGATCCTGGATTTTGTTCGGAATAGGTTTATGGGATAAAGGATGATCAGTGCAACAATACAAGCCCGGATGGGATCAAGCCGGTTGCCCGGTAAGGTTTTAATGCCAATTTGCGGAAAACCCATGTTGGCACTGCAGATTGAACGTATTCGACAAAGTCGCCTCATCGACTAACGAAGCAATCAAGGAGCTCCTATGATTCGCGTTGGCGTCATTGGCCTCGGCAACATGGGGAAGAATCATCTCCGTGTTTACAGCCGGCTTGAAGGCGTAAATCTCGTCGCAGCCGCCGTCCCGGTCGTGACGGAATCCGAAATACCCGCACTCACGATATACGATGACTACCGAATCATCCTGGACCGGGTACAACTCGACGCAGTTTCCGTCGTTGTACCC
>JADFSZ010000162.1 GCA_022560555.1 PVC group bacterium | reverse complement strand
AAGTCCGTTCAGGGAACATCACCTTCCCAAAAAGCCAAATCAAATCTATTATTCTGGATCGGGAGCAAGGGCAGAAAACATTAGAGTCGTCTTCGCAAGAATCTCCTCCTGAAAAATTGTTTTTGCCTTTAACCCAACCGCGGTATACCTCAAAATATCCCATCGATAAAATCAATAAGAAAATCGGAGACGCACACGGTATTGAAATCCGCAAAGATCAGTTTTTTATTGACGGGAAATCGTTTTTTATACGGGGAGTAGGTTACAGCCCTATGCGTCCCGGCATGAGTCCGGGCCAAGAAATTACCGAGGATCTATATAAAAGGGATTTTGAACGGATCCGTCATTGCGGGTTTAACACGATACGGCTGTGGGGAAAAGGCTCTGAATTGCTCCTAAAGACAGCTCTTGAGTATGATTTGTATGTGATTCAAGCTATCTGGATTGATCCGGGCGGCACGTTTGATTATTCAGGGTTCATTTATCAATCCGTTGCTCACGCGCGTATGATGGCCGAAATGTCCAAACCGTATCCGAATGTGCTCATGTATTTGGTGATGAATGAGCCGCATGTAAAAAAAATCATGAAGGCGGGGCCCGATAAAACACTTGATCTTTTACGACAAGTCAGAGATGCCGTGAAATCAGTGGATCCTGATCGTCCGATTTCTATCAGCAATTTTGTCTCGACGGTTTGGCTTGATCAAGAGCTCTGGGATGTAGTGTGTTTTAATGCATATGGGTACTATCCGTTATCGATCAATAAAGATATGGGATATTTTGGATATTTAACTTGGCTGAAGGATCAATATGCGGCGGATAAACCGCTTCTTATCACGGAATACGGTTACAGTGTTTCTCCGACCGGCCCGGGAGGATTCGGGTATGGTGGAAACACGGAGGATGAACAAGCTCGAGGCTTAGTAAGTAATTTTGACGCCATCAGTCAATCCGGAGCTATCGGAGGATGTCTTTTTGAGTGGTGTGATGAGTGGTGGAAATCGGGCAACCCGGGCATCCACGATGACCATCCGGAAGAATGGTTCGGATTGGTGTCTTTTAAGGGGCTCAAAGACAAAGTGGGCCATACCCGAAAGGCCTTTGATGCCCTGATACCCGCGATGAAAATGGCTGTGTTGCATCCCCGTCAGCACAGTGTCTTTTTCGATAAAATTCCTCTCGCAATGAATGTGACCTCGGACATTGATAAACTGGAGTATCAGTTTGAAGACGGTGAATGGATGAAATTATTACAGCCAAGCCCGTGGTTTAAGCAAGACATTGATGTCACGTCTTTAGAAGAAGGTCCGCATCAGCTGCGTGTGAGAGCCTTGATCGGACAGACGGAAGTTACAAAAAAAATAATACCATTTGTTAAATCGACAAAATCCTCATTAAACCCTCCTTATCAATTAACTCTTTTGTTAGATAAAGAGTCTTATGTCGTGGGGGATGAGCTTCGTCTTCAGCTCCTCGTCAAGGATTCCGATCTTCAGCCAGTCCGGAATGTTCCGGTGAGTTTGAGCCTTTTTAATTGTTTAACTTCCAATAGCCGCCGTTGGACAGGTCACACAGATAAAAATGGGATGTTCAGCCAATCCTATCTGGCTTTAGGCGGACGATTCGATTGGTATTATCTTGTGACAGCGGGGGCCCAGCAGAAGTATCTCGGAACGAAGTTTCCCCTCAGTGCTGTAAAAACCGTTTTCGTCGAAGGAGGACTCGAGCATATTGTCCGAAAAAATGCTGACATTCCGAAGAGAATATCACGGATTGTTATTGATGGTAAGTTAGAGCCCTATTGGAGCCAAGGAGCAAATATAAGTCTTCTCGTGGATCAAGCGTTTATGGAAGGCTTGGTTGATGATGCCGACGATTTGAGTGTCAAGGGATATTTGTTTTGGGATGAGGAAAATATTTTTATGGCCTTTGATATTCGTGATAATTATCCGGCCGTAAATAAATTCGAAAAGGATATGATATGGAACGGGGATGGTATCGAGTTTTACATTAGTGTTAAACCCGAAAATATTCCTGAGGAAGGGTATTCTCGAGCTGATTTTCAAATTATGATAGGGGCCAACGGGCAGATGTGGATCTACAATCAATCAAGGGGCGGGATCCGAAACGGGCCGCCGATTGATAGTGAACTTGCCGTGACAAAGAGCCCGGACGGATATGTCATAGAGGCACGAATATCGACCGTAAATTTTGACAGGGAAAACAAAATTGTATTTAAAGAAGGCTTTGAGATTGGTTTGGATATGGCCGTGGCGGACGCGGATTTAACGGGGGAACGTGAGGGCAAAATGATTTGGAACGGCATGGGAGAAAATTATAAGAATTCGATTCTATGGGGGCGGGGCCGGTTGGTCGGTCCCGAAAAGTAGAATATGGCGGATATGAGCGCAAATTGCCGATCTCTCATTGTCATGAACCTTGGGGTAACGGATTTTGAAGAAATTTATCAAGTTCAAAAAACTCTAGTAAAGTTGCGTTGGAAAAAACAGATCCCTGATGTTTTAATACTAAACGAACATAAAGACGTCTATACTTTGGGGCGTCAGTTCCGGTCTCAAGGAAAACCGGATTTTCAAAATATCCCCTCTGTATCTGTTGACCGCGGAGGAGATGTCACATTCCACGGGCCCGGACAGATGGTTGTGTACCCTATCTTTTATTTACCGGATTTTAAAAAAGATGTTCACTATTTTATTCGTTTGTTCGAAAATATATGTTTGGAATTTCTACTCCTGTATGGCGTGAAGGGAATGTTACGAAAAGGCTTCACGGGGATATGGCTGGATGATACCCGAAAAATCATTTCGATGGGATTTGGTTTTTCGCATTGGGTGAGCTTTCATGGCTTGGGGATTAATCTCGACACAACTTTGGAGCGTTTTAATCGTATTCAACCCTGCGGGCTTGAGGAGATCCGGATGGTGAATTTGCTTGATTGCACCAAAGAGATTTCTAGGAAAAACGGATACAGAAAAAAATGCGCGTCAGCTTTAAGTCGTCTCATTGCTCAATCATTCGGCTATACGGAAGTTAAACACTATCACGGATCTAACAGTTTAAGTGAATTCCTTAAAGACGCTCATGTGCCCAAAAGCGACTTTACAAATAAAAAGAATTTGTGCTAGGATAACCTTTGACTTTTGAAACCTTTTTTTGGGGGGGGCTTACCATGGCTATTGAGATTAAGGTTCCGGAAATGGGTGAAGAAATTGAAGAAGTCACAATCTCTTGTTGGCATTTCAAAAGCGGGGAAATTGTTAAAGAAGGACAAGACCTTGTTGAAGTCACAACGGATAAGGCCGCGTTTAGTATTGAATGTCCGGGGGATGGCGTGCTGACACAAATTTACTATGAAGAAGGGGACGCCGTTGATATTGGTGAAGTGCTTGGTTTGATTGAGGATCAAGAAGCCCTCGATGACGATGACTCGGATGAAGAAGAAATCTGATTTTTTGTCCTGCCTGTTTTACCCTTTCGAAGCATCCATCTTGCCAAATGAATGTATCTGTCTCAAAAGGATCTTAATCTGTGCCAAATTTGAGCTATAAATCATTTGCCCCTGATCTTCTCGGGTGGTTTAAGAAAAACGCCCGAACTTTGCCTTGGAGGGATACGAACGATCCCTATCTCATATGGATTTCTGAGGTCATGCTCCAGCAAACGATCGTGAGTTCAGTCATTCCTTATTTTGAAAAGTGGAAAAAGAAATTTCCAACGATTGAAAAAGTTGCCAAGGCTTCTCTCACGCAAATCTTGCGGGTCTGGCAATGACTCGGATATTATCAGAGAGCGCGTCACATTCATAAGGCGTCTCTTTCTATTGT
>JADFSZ010000161.1 GCA_022560555.1 PVC group bacterium | reverse complement strand
ATAACGGGAATTGTCAGCAACCAGGGAGATGCGGATGCCTTTGATGTTGAAGTTGTCTTTTTTGATGGGCATCCGGATAACGGCGGCACACAAATCGGGAGCTCCATAAACCTTGCCAGCGTTCTGCAGGGTGAGGCCTTTCAGATCGATCAAAACTGGACCTATCCCGGAGGCGCGCATGAAATATTTATGTTTCTCGATCCGGATGATACAATTATAGAAAGCGTGGAAATCAATAACGGGGCAAGTGTTCTTGTCCCGAATCCGACGGCGATCATGTTTATTGATGACTTTGAAGACGCAAATCCGGCAGAAAACCTGTTCGGATTCGGGATGGGATCAAATTTTCTGGTTTTTGAGACGGATGATCCTGATTTGACGGGGAACAGGATTCTTGAAATGCGTTGGGCTAATCAGGACGATTGGTGGGCCAGTGTTGTTTGGGACGGGATTACGCCGTTTGATGCGTCAGGATTTGACTTTTTGTCGTTCAGGATTAAGGCTTTAAACACCGGAGAAAATGTCGTCGTGAAGCTGGAAGACAGTCAAGGAATTTTTCCTCCGGGCGGGATCTTCAAGTATAGACTGGATAATATTTCAACGACTTGGGAGGATATCAATATTCCATTCGGTAATTTTGTAAATGATTCCGGAGTCACCGCAGTAAATGCATCTGAGCTTCAGGCGGTCGTTCTTTTGTTTGATGCCCCGGCAGACGGAGTCGAAGGAACGGTTCATATTGATGAGGTGTCTTTCTCCGAAGAACCGGGTGTGTTTAGTGTGGATGCTTTGTACAAATTTGCGAGTGGTGGATAATGGTAACAAGGGTAATAAATAATGATAAGAAAAAGTAAAAGACATATTTTGGCAAGGGCCTGGCTCATTCTGGCAGGAACCATCCTCTTGTGTTCGAATGTCTCTGCCGATCCGTCTCCCGGATTGACAGGAGTTTATTTTAACAATAGCGATTTTACCGACACGGCCTTGACGCGCATCGATGAAGAGATTGATTTTCGCTGGAATCAGGGAAGCCCGGATCCGGGGATTGATTCAAATACATTTTCGGTGAGGTGGACGGGAGTCATTGTGTCTGATGCGACCGATACCCATGAATATCGCTTCCAGCATAACGACGGGATTCGGGTTTGGATTGATGGAGCCCCTGTTGTTGATGCGTTCACATCAAGTGCGCAAAATCAAGAAAGCATGATTAACATTTTTCTCACACAGGGCCCGCATGAGATCACGATAGAATATTTTGAGAACACGGGCCGTGCCATTATGAGATTATCCGAAAGAAACGACCGAGGCGGAGGTTTCAGTATTGTCCCATCAACACAGCTTTTTTCCGAGCTTCTCGAGCTTCTTGTCCTCGATACAGAATTTATCCCTTCGGGGAATATTGATCAAAATTATTCTGAGTTGTTATCCGCTTCAGGTGGTTTTATGCCCTATCAGTGGCAGGTGTCTCAGGGCATTTTGCCGACCGGCCTTGTCCTAGATTCATTAACAGGAGAGATAGCGGGAATCCCTACCCAAGGAGGTATTTTTCCATTAACCCTGCTCGTTGAAGATGCATCCTTTCAAGCAGCCGAGAGAGATGTGACTCTCACGATTCTTGGGGGAACATTTTTAGAAGATCTTCTTGTAGATAACACGGATCCTGAATGCACGTTTGTGGGTACTTGGTCTTCTTCAACGCAGCGCTCAGGATTTTTTGGCACCAATTATCAAACACATCGATCCGGAGACGGAAATAATACGGCTACCTGGAGAATGTCCGTAGCCAACTCTGGAGATTATGAAGTCTTTGCCCGATGGGTGACGAATAACAACCATGCATCGAACGCCAAATATGTTGTTAACCATTCTCAGGGGACAACAACGGTTGAAGTGGATCAAAGGACTCTTGGAGCCCAGTGGGTGAGTTTGGGTGTGTTCAACTTTACGGGAGGGGTTTTTGGGATTGTGTTGTCTGATGACGCGGATGGTCTTGTGATTGCCGATGCCGTCATGATGGAGCCTCTTAACGTTGTGATCAATCAACCTCCCGTATGGGACCCTGTACCTCCGGAACAAGCTATTATTGATGAAAATTTTCAGTATGATATCAGCTCCTTTGCGACAGATCCTGACGGCGATGATGTATTTTTCACATTGGTCAACCCCCCGGCTTGGGCCAACATTTCGGCTAATGGCATTATGGGGGGAACGCCAACAGCGGCGGATCTCGGACAATATTTAATAGGAATACAAGCCGATGATGCCAGAGGGGGTACAGCGAATGCCTTTGTAGGAGTGAATGTCGTATTAGGCGAGCCGATTGTCTTAGACATTCAACTTTTTAATATTTCCGACAATCAAGTCAAAGCCGACCGAATACTCACATTTGACACGACGAATTCCGGAGTCTGGAAAACAGCGCTCCAGTATGTGCGCCTTGAATACAACAGTCCTTTCACAGAGATAGGTTGGGCTGTGTTTATGTACACGGACAACGGAACGGATATCAATCTTTTCCTTATTAGATTGGATAAACCCTCGTCAGGAGACAATGTGCTGGGTTGGCAGACTTACCGGGGGTTAATCGGTGACGAGGAAGTGGGTGAAGGGAGTTTTCTCAATCGCATGGACCTCGGATGGATGATTGTCCCTGATGTTCTGGCTCCCGTGGATATTGAGAATCCGACGGACAACATGTTTTTTGACGGGACAGTCGGTGTTCCCGATGCGTGGAATTTTATTCTTGATCAAGGAGATATCGCTGTCCTGAATGAAAGCCCGCCGGAAACCCGCTTGATAGATTTCAATATTGATCAAAAGAATGTTGTTCTCGTATCCGGAGGGGTATCAGCGACTCTCAACGGAGCCGGAGGGGGAAATGATCGTGGGTTTAACAGGGTGGATGAAGATCAAATTTCAAATATCTATATAGCGGCGCGTATGAAAGATGTTGTGTTTGATGACTTTCGAACAATCATTCATTTCGATATTGTGCATTTCTAAGGTATTGTTTTTATTTTTTTCAATCCTGACTTTTAAAAAGTATTGGCCGAAAAAATTTAAGGTGTTTAATGAGAAGAATTTTTCAATCCATTTTTATCATAATTTTTGTTCTACTAAGTTCTCATGCCGTTGCTGATGTGATTTATCTAACGAATGGCAGCACGCTCGAAGGAATAGTTGTTGAAGAAAATGATGTTTCTATTCAACTGCAGCTTAAGAGCGGAAAGATTAGTATTAACAAGGATAATATTGAAAAGATAGAGGAAAAGAAATTTAGTATCGAGGAATCAAGAGGAGTTATTAAGAGCTCAAGTAAGAATAGTCTTGGAAATGATTTAAAACAAGCAAAGAAAAAGTCCAAAAAACGTATTGCTCCAAGCGAGGGTATTGGTTCCATTCATACCAATAATTATGCGAACAAGACTCTAGAGTACTATTATTATATTCCTGTGTCGGTTAAAGAAGGTAAGAAGCGCAAGCATCCTGTTTTGGTTGTCATCCCTGGGTTAGGCGCTCGGGGAGAGACGATGATTATGCCTGAGATCAGAGATTTTGCCTATGACAAGAAGTGCATACTGATTGCTCCCTCATTCATGTGGGATGAAAAGAATTGGGATTCGGAGCGAAGCTATCAGTTCCCTGCAGTTTGGTCCGGGCAGGCACTCTTAGATATTATAAAAAATGTTAGTAAGAAAAATAGGTTGAGTACATCAAAGCTATATTTATTTGGACATTCAGCAGGCGCGCAATTTGCATTACGATTTAGTTTATGGAAACCTGAATTGTGCATTGCCTGTGCCGCCCATGGACTTGGTGCTCCGGTACGCCCAGGCAAAACGAATCATGTG
>JADFSZ010000160.1 GCA_022560555.1 PVC group bacterium | reverse complement strand
GGCGCTGACGTTCGTTTTATGTTTGTCCAATGTTGTCATTTCTTTAATCCGAAGTTTTATTCCGACTTCGATCCGTATCATTGTGTTTTTGTCCGTGATTTCCACGCTCGTTATTTTGATTGATCAGGTTTTAAAAGCTTACATGTTTAATATGTCCAAACAGCTATCCGTTTTTGTGGGACTCATTATCACGAATTGTATTGTGATGGGCCGCGCCGAAGCGTTTGCCATGGGACACAGTCCGTGGGAGGCCTTTCTCGATGGATTAGGAAACTCCATGGGGTATGGGATATATTTGATCATGGTCGCGGTTCCGCGTGAACTTCTCGGAAGCGGTAAACTGATGGGATATCAAATAATCCCTGACGCGGCGTATGAGGCCGGATATGCCAATGCGGGGATTATGGTGTTGGCGCCGGGAGCCTTTTTGCTTTTGGGTTTGTTTATCTGGCTTCAAAGAGAATTTATGGAACATAAGAAAGGGGCTCGTTAATGGAACATTACCTTTCTTTAGCTATTAAAGCGATTTTTATTGAAAATATTCTTCTCGCGTTCTTTTTGGGAATGTGCTCGTTTTTGGCATGTTCAAAAAAGATTGAGACAGCGATCGGACTTGGTTTTGCCGTCGTATTTGTTTTGGTTATTACGGTTCCGGCCAATTGGGCCATCAATAATTTCTTTTTGAAAAAGGGGGCTCTGTCCTGGGTCGGGTTGCCTCAGGTGGATTTGAGTTTTTTAAGCTTTATTACGTATATTGCTGTCATCGCGGCGTTGGTTCAGCTTGTGGAAATGGTGCTGGATAAATATTCGCAAAAATTGTACGCGTCATTGGGAATCTTTTTGCCCCTGATAGCTGTCAATTGTTCGATTTTGGGGGGCTCCTTGTTTATGACGGAACGCGGATATAATTTTCCGGAGTCTTGTGTTTATGGATTCGGGGCTGGTGTAGGTTGGGCTCTTGCGATCGTTGCCATGGCTGCGTGCCGTCACAAAATGAGGTATTCGAATATCCCGAAAGGTCTTCAAGGCCTGGGTATAACCATGCTCATGACCGGGCTTATGGCCATGACGTTCATGTGTTTTGCGGGAATAGATCTATAAAACAGCCAACGGAAAATCGTTGGCTGTTTTATGACAAATGACGAAATCCGAATGACAAATAAAGACAGAAGGCATGTTCTTTTTTTGAAATTTGTTATTCGGATTTTGAATTTATGGCTGTAAGGAGTTAGTGTGCAATTATTAGGAATGATGGTTGTAAGCGTTCTTGTTTTTACAGGGCTCATTATGTTTATTGTGCTTTTGCTTCTTTACGCAAAAACACATTTGGTGACATCCGGTAACGTAAGACTTGGGATCAACCACGATGAATCTCTCGCAAAACAAGTTCCGGCCGGTGGAACACTCCTGGAACGTTTAAGTGCACTGGGAATTTTCCTGCCTTCGGCGTGCGGAGGCGGCGGAACATGCGCTCTGTGCAAATGTCAGGTGTTTGAAGGCGGCGGAGATATCCTCCCGACAGAAACGGGACACATCAGCCGCAAAGAGGCCAAAGACAATTGGCGTCTTTCCTGTCAGGTGAAAGTGAGGCAAGATATGGAGCTGGGGATTCCCGATGAAATTTTTAATATTAAAAAATATACCTGCACAGTGAAATCAAATCCGAATGTGGCATCATTTATTAAAGAGCTCAATCTGGATCTGGATAATAATGAGATCCTGCACTTTAAGAACGGCGGATATATCCAAATTGATATTCCTAAGTACGACGATATGCCGTTTAAGGATTTTCAGATCGAAGACGAATACCGTTCCGATTGGGATAAATACAATATTTGGGAATATCACGGAAAAAACACCGAAGAAACATATCGAGCGTTTTCAATGGCCAACCATCCGGCCGAAGGAAACCGAATTATGCTTAATGTCCGTATTGCGACCCCCCCTCCTAAAACGGATTTTCCTCCGGGTATTGCCTCAACCTATATGTTCAATTTGAAAAAAGGTGACAAAGTAACGGTCAGCGGTCCGTTTGGCGAATTTTTTATCAAAGACACAGATCGGGAGATGGTTTTTATCGGCGGCGGAGCCGGTATGGCCCCGATGCGATCCCATATCTTTCATTTGTTTTATACCGAGAAAACGAAACGAAAAGCGACATTTTTCTACGGCGCCCGTTCCAAAAAGGAAATGTTTTATGATGATGAGTTTAAAGAAATTGAAAAGAACAATCCCAATTTCAAATATAAGGTTGCTCTTTCAGAGCCCAAACCCGAGGATAATTGGGACGGCCCTGTGGGTTTTATTCATCAGGTTGTTTTTGACACATATTTGAAAGATCATGAAGAGCCGGACGAGATTGAGTATTATTTGTGCGGACCACCGATGATGCTCAGAGCTATCGAAAAAATGCTCGCCGACATCGGCGTGGAACAGGAAATGATAGCCTTCGATGAGTTTGGCTAAAAAATGCCCATCCGGGTTTTTTTAACTTGTTTCCATTCTAACCTCATTTTTATCATGCCCAATCGTATTCAACAATTTAAACGACGCCTGATTGCTTTTATTTTGGGTGTTATCGTTATTGCCGCGGCTCGCTGGATATATGTGGGTCAGCATAAAGAGCCCTTTTCGTTTGAAGCCTATACGATGGGGACGATGTATCATGTGAAGGTTGTTGGGGCTCATGTGTCGGGCGATGTGTTTAAATCATGGATGCTCGAATGTCATCAGATCTTATCTGACATTGAGGCCGACCTTTCTCATTATCAAAAAGACTCAACCCTTTCTAAATTTAATCAATCAAAGGACACAAAAAGCTTAACGGTCATTTCTAAGGATTTTGAAACCATTTTAACTTGTGCGCTAAATGTGTATGACCTGTCTAATGGATTATTTGATATTACCATCGCACCCTTAGTGGATCTGTGGGGTTTTGGGGCTGACGGCGAAACCAATAAAGTGCCGGACAAAATGGAGATTGAAGAAGCACTGAACCGTATCGGATCAAAAAATATTATTTTTCGTGGTGACGGACATCTAGGAAAATCCATTCCGGATCTTGAGATCAATTTGAGCGCGATTGCCAAAGGATATGCCGTTGATCAATTGGCCGCGTATTTGGATCAAAAACAGTGCGAAAATTATCTGATCGAGATTGGCGGAGAAGTAAAGACTAAGGGCGTTAATCCGGATGGGGAAATTTGGCGTCTTGGGATTGCTGAGCCTACTGTCAGCAAAGAGAAAGAAGGGAATCTGTTGGCAATTGTTTCATTAGACGGAAGGGCATTAGCCACGTCAGGTGATTATCAAAATTTTATTATGGACAATGGAGAGCCTCATTCCCATATCATCAATCCCATGACTGGTTATCCCATTCAACATCGAACGGCCTCGGTCTCTGTTGTGACGGATTCATGCATGTGGGCGGACGCGTATGCTACGGCATTAAGTGTCATGGGTGTTGATATGGGGCTAGCTTGGGTGGAGAAACTGCCGAATACGGATGCTTATTTTGTTGTCAGAAAGAATGACGGTACATTTGAGACATTTATGACGGATGGATTTAAGGACCTTGTCACGGAGTCCTGGTAGCTCTCTTAAGAGTCTTTTCTTCTTCAGAGCAGGTGATTTTGCCTTCTCTTAAACACTCGCATTCAGTCGGGTCTATAGAACATCCACGGCGAAGCGCGCGATTTTTCATAATCAGCCCGATGGCCATGCCCGAGACACAAAAGCCTAAAATGATGATTGCAAGGATGTATTCCATGGTAAATATTATATCATAAGCTCTCTGGACAAAAATCCCATTTCCTGTAAACTATTTTCTCTATCAAACCGACCCCATTTTGTATTTGAAA
>JADFSZ010000159.1 GCA_022560555.1 PVC group bacterium | reverse complement strand
ATTCAACACGGGGTTAATAGTATCGACCGCTTGCGCTATAGGCAAAAACAATAAGGCGACAAAAAAAACAAATGTCATAACTAAAAGAGAATAAATCGCTTTTTTTTCTGAAATCAGATGCATAAAAAAGCATGCCACGAGCGATCCTTTAATCGACGCAATGATCAAGGCCAGGATAATGGCCGTACGAACAGGCAAATGAAGGGTACTGATGGCGACAGTGACAAACGTAAGAACCATCAGGGCTACAAATACAACCATGTATGTGCGAACGTGTTTTTGAATATCATCCATAAAATCCTCCGGATTTTATAGTTCGGAGTTACGAGTTCGGAGTTCGGAGACTTCAAACTCCCCCGCACTACAACAAATACAGTACAGGGAATAAGAATATCCAAACCAGGTCAACAAAGTGCCAATACAATCCCGACACTTCGATGCGATTTGTAAACCTCTCGGGGTCTTTCTTCCACCATTTTGCACCCGGCCCCCAATGATAAAGATTGATCACAAGGCCCCCGATCACATGCAAAGCATGTATGCCGGTCAGAGTGAAATACAAAGCAAAAAACGTACTTGTGCTTGGATAAAGATGGTGGTGAAACTTGGCGCTGTATTCGAATGATTTTATCACCAAAAAGATGATCGCGCAAAGAATTGTCAGGCCCATATAGCGACGGTATTTTAGAAAATTATTCATTTTCAGCGCGGCCCATGAAAGCACCATGGTCACGGATGACGAGATAAGAACAACGGTATTGAGAGTGGCCAGCGGAACATTCAGGAGTTCGGAGCCACGAGGCCATTCGGCGGCACCATATCGAAGCATGATGTAGGAGGAAAACAAAGCCCCGAACAGCATGACTTCAGAAGCTAAAAAGAGCCATACTCCCATTTTCCCGTTATAGAGCCCCGTGTCGGGTCTTACTTCGCTTGTATACGGTATTTGCATGATTCAAATTCGCCTATTGTTCGTTTTGCGGAAGATAACCTTTGGATGATCCGGGAGCACTATACTCGTAAGGGCCGTTAAAAACTTCAATGGCACTTTCAAAATTCCCATGAGCCACCGGCGGTGACGGGGCCACCCATTCCAAGGTTGTTGCTTCCCAACAATTTCGTTCTGCTTTTTTCCCAAATTTCATGCTCCAAAAAAAGTTAATGATAAAAAAGATTTGAGCGGCGGCTAAAGCATAGGCTGAATGTGTCATAACTTTATTGAGGTAAAGATAGTCCTGTGCGTGTGCATAGATGGCTCCTCCGTCATAGAGGCGTCTCTGCACTCCGGCAAGACCTTGAATAAGCATGGGCATAAAGATCCCGTTCATAAAAACAAGAGAAAACCAAAAATGAAGTTTTCCGAGTATTTCACTCATTTTGCGACCTGTGATTTTCGGGAACCAATAGTATACACCGGCAAATAGCGCAAATATGGTCCCGGGAGCGACAATATAATGAAAGTGGCCAATCACATAGTATGTATCATGCAAGTGAATATCGGCTGATGAAAAACCAAGAGGCAGGCCCGTAAGACCGCCAATACCAAACATGGGCAAAAACGCGAGCGCAAAGAGCATAGCCGAATTAAAACGGATAGATCCCCCCCATAGAGAGATAAGCAAACAAGACAAAATAATCACAGAAGGAATAGAAATAATCATGGTGGTAGTTTGGAAAAACGCGCTGATTTTTGTCCCCATGCCTGTCAAAAACATATGATGCGCCCAAACAATAAAGGACATAAATCCAACGAAGATGAGGGATCCGACCATTGAACGGTAACCCCATAGCGGTTTGCGGGTATTGTTCGCGATCACTTCGCCGACAATACCCATCGCGGGAAGAATCAACACATACACTTCGGGGTGAGCTAAAAACCAAAACAGATGCTGGTAAAGCAAGACATTGCCTCCTCCGGTGTAAGCCAGCGCCTGTCCACTCACAACCAATCCGCTCGGCATGAAAAAACTTGTTCCGACCAGCCTGTCCATGAGTTGAAAAATCCCGGCCACTTCCAGAGGCGGAAACGCTAAAAGCAGGAGAAAGGCCGCCACAAGCTGGGTCCAGACAAAAAACGGCAGACGCATCCATGTCATTCCTTTAGTGCGAAGCTGGAAAATCGTTGTGATAAAATTCACTGAACCGAGTAAGGATGAGGTGATCAAAAACATCATTCCAATGAGCCAGTATGTTTGACCCTGCGTAGCAATAACGGATAAAGGCGGATAAGAAGTCCAGCCGGAATTTGCGGGTCCGCCCGGAACAAAAAAGCTAATGAGCATTGTAACGCCGCCCAAAAAATAAGCCTGGTAACTGACCATATTGAGACGCGGAAAAGCCATATCGGGAGCCCCAATTTGCAAAGGAACAAAATAATTTCCGAACGCCCCCACGGCTAAAGGAACAACGCCCAAAAAAACCATAATGGTTCCGTGCATAGCTCCGAGAGAATTATAGAACTCGGGCACCATAATGCCCCCGGGCAAAAACGGATTATCTTCACTGAATATTTTGGATAAAATCGGAATGGGCTGTTCAGGATAAGCTAGCTGCCAACGCATCAAAAGCATCAAGCCAAAACCGAATAAAAGAAATAAGAGGCTCGTAATACCGTATTGAATACCAATCATTTTATGATCGGTGGAAAAAATATATTTACGGATAAACCCCTGCTCGTGATGTGAATCACTCATGCGTGTTCATTTCCTGAAATTTTGCCCTGCGTCCTATAAATAGGGACATTTGATCTATATTAAGGCTTTTTAAACGTAACGTCCAGTGTCTTCGTTTCATCAGCACCCACGGTCACGGAAAATTTTTGTTCACCAAGTTTTTCGTGCCAGGCAACGATTTCGTACGTCCCGGCCGAAAGTCCGTCAATAGAAAACACCCCGTCTTTTTGTGTAACCGAAAAGAAGGGATGGTCAAAGACAGCGACCCAGGCACTCATCCAGGGGTGAACATCGCACTTAATAGGAAACACGCTTTCAGCCTTATCAAACGACCTTACTATTTGTTTTTTAAATTTGGGCATCGCCATGTTGAATTCGGCGTTGATCTTTGGAAGCGCATGGATATTATGCAATGTTCCGTCGGGATTCAAAATTTTCAATTTCTGTCCTGCTTGAATACCGATCACATGCGGCTCATAACGGCAGCCCTCTTGGTCCAAAACAATTTCTTCTTCCGGTACTGGAAAGTCCCCTGAAACACCGGAAACATAGACCAGAATATTGGCCATGCTATTTCCCTCACCAAGAACAAGGACGTCCGGCAGGACCGGCGCATCATGCTTTGCGGAACATATAGGATCCGCGTCCATGCTGATGGGTTTCAAGTTAGGAACGGCCCCCTCGTAAACGACCTTTCCCGTGATAGAAGCGGCATCGACACATGCTGTCGTCAAAAAGACCGCCATGATAGGTAAAAGGATTGTTTGAATGTGTTTCATAAATGTCCTCCGGGTTTTGGGATGATATAAGGGTATTCTGCTCTCTGTTTTAAGGAACGATATTGGGCTTTACTTATTCGAATTCAAACCCTTACAGAGATTGAAAATTTTCGATAGAGTAGCTTATTTGGGAATTTGTGTCAAGATGAGATTTTTAATATACTGATAATATTCGACTTGAATGATTTTCATTCGGAGGCGTCCTGAGAGCTTGAGGCGCATCTCTTTTGCGTTAAACGCTTTTTTTCAAAGCCTTCCGCCATGGTATGGTTGAAGGTTCTGATTTTTTTTTGAAGGTCAAATCCTCTAAACTCGCCCCGGCACAAATAGCACACTGCCATATCGGGGACCCTTCGATACAAAAACCAATCAATCACAAAAAAGAACGGAAGCGAAAGCCCATATGTCCAGGGCACAAGAACAATCGCGACAAACATAATCAGACATCCGATACGTTTATCAAAATCTTTTTGACGGTAAAACTCTTT
>JADFSZ010000158.1 GCA_022560555.1 PVC group bacterium | reverse complement strand
GTGGCCTTCTACGGAGCCATTAGCGGTGAATCTTTTATTAGAGGATTGGCCGGCGAACGCTTTTGCGTCAGAAACAGCGGAGTTCATGCCGTGATCGAGGGGATCGGAGATCATGGGTGTGAGTATATGACGGGGGGAAGAGTCGTTGTTCTCGGAGTCACGGGGCGGAATTTTGCGGCCGGAATGAGTGGAGGGATTGCTTATGTTTGGGATCAAGACAAAATGTTTTCTTCAAGATGCAATATGGGTATGGTTGAGCTGTTTGGGGTTAAAGAATCCGAAGATGTCCGGGAATTGAAAGGTTTAATCAAAAAGCATTTCAAATACACCCAAAGTACCGTTGCAAAAAAAGTTTTAGATACTTGGGAAAAAACCCTGCCTCAATTTATTAAGATTTATCCTGTAGATTACCGGCGGGTTCTTGAAGAAGAACGTGAAAGGATACAACAAGGCGAAGGAGCCACCCGTGGCTGATATACGCGGATTTATGAAATATAATCGAAAGGATTTTAACAAAGAACCTATCAATAAAAGGAAACAGCATTACAGGGAATTCTACACCTATCTATCTGATGATGAGTTAAAGCAACAGGGCGGCCGATGTATGGATTGTGGTGTGCCTTTTTGTCAATCCGGATGTCCTATCGGAAACATCATACCGGACTGGAATGACCTGGTGAATAAGGGGCAATGGAAAGAAGCCGCTGATCGTCTGCACCGGACCAATAATTTCCCGGAATTCACAGGACGTATCTGTCCGGCCCCTTGTGAAACTTCGTGTGTACTCGCGATTAATGCTCCGGCCGTTACCATTAAAAATATCGAACTGTCTATTGTTGAAAAAGCGTATCAAGAGGGATGGCTCACCCCTCATGTTCCCAAAAATCGCACGGGTAAAAAAATAGCGATCATCGGATCCGGCCCTGCCGGGCTTGCCTGTGCCGATCAACTGAATCAAGCCGGTCATACGGTCACAGTATTTGAAAAAAACGAGGTTATTGGCGGGCTCCTAGCGTTAGGAATTCCGGATTTTAAATTAGAGAAAAATGTTATTGAGCGACGGATCGATCGTATGCGCAAAGAAGGCGTAATGTTTCAAACCGGAGTTCATGTTGGTGTGACTAAAAAAGCAAAGGATATGGTTAAGGAATTTGATGCTGTGGTGCTTTCGGGGGGCGCGGAGGCGTCGCGGGATCTGGACATCCCCGGCCGTGAGTTAGAAGGAATTTATCAAGCCATGCGTTTTTTACCTCAGCAAAACCGGCGCGTACGTGAATTACCCGTGGAGGCCAAGAATGATATTACCGCAGAAGGAAAACATGTGATAGTTTTGGGCGGAGGGGATACAGGATCGGATTGTGTGGGGACAGCCAATCGTCAAGGGGCCAAATCAGTAACCCAGATCGAACTCTTACCGGTGCCGCCCAATGAACGAAATCCCGATAATCCCTGGCCGCAATGGGCGTTTATATTACTGACATCCACGTCTCAAGAAGAAGGGTGTGATCGTGATTATAGCATTATGACCAAAAAATTTAGCGGGGAAGATGGGAAAGTCAAAAAATTACATGCTGTCCGGTTGAAATTCGGGGCCAAAGATCCGAAAACGGGACGTGCGCCTATGGAAGAAGTCCCCGGTTCTGAATTTGAAGTTAACGCGGAATTGGTTTTGCTGGCAATGGGATTTTCGGGTCCGGTGAAAAACGGAATGCTCGAAGAGCTCGGTGTGGAACTGGATGGGCGGGGGAATGTCAAAACGGACGAACAAAAAATGACCAGCATCCCCGGTATTTTTGCTGCCGGAGATATGTCTATGGGACAATCCTTGGTGGTTTGGGCCATTAATGAAGGCCGATTAGCCGCCGTAGGAGTTGATAAGTATCTTATGGGGCACACTATGCTGCATGCGTGTGACCAACAACGCTTTGTTTAGAAGGGGAGGATTGTGGACTGTTTATGAGCAATAGCAAAACGAAAGCAGATATTAAAATCAAACGAGCACTTATCAGCCTTTCTGATAAGACAGGGATTGTTCCTTTTGTGCAATCCCTCAAGGAATTGGGTGTCGAGATTCTTTCCACCGGAGGAACAGCCAAACTTCTCAAAGAAAATAATATTCCGCTTACTGAAGTCTCCTCACACACGGGATTCCCCGAAATTATGGATGGGCGGGTTAAAACGCTGCATCCCCGGATTCATGGCGGGCTTTTAGGGCTGCGCGACAATCCGAGTCACGTTAAAGAAGCACGCGAGAATGATATTGATTGGATTGATATGGTTGTTGTGAATCTGTATCCTTTCGAAAAAACGATTGCCAAGAAAGATGTATCGATTGAAGAGGCCATTGAAAATATTGATATCGGCGGCCCGTCGATGCTGCGTTCGGCCGCGAAAAATCACCGTTTTGTTGTTGTTGTCACAGATATAAGTGATTATGATCGTGTGTTATCTGAATTAAGAAAAGACGGGGATGTTTCTTTTGAGACAAGACGGGAGTTGGCCTTGAAAGTGTATCAAAAAACAAGCGCGTATGATAAAGCCATTTCCGCTTATCTCGCGCGACAATTTTCTGATGAGCCGAATTTGGATCTCCATTTTATTAAAGGCAAAAAGCTTCGTTACGGGGAAAACAGCCATCAGGAATCCTGGGCTTATCAGGATGCCGATTGTCAGGAATCATCACTGCTTTTTGGTGAGGTCCTGCATGGCAAAGACATGTCATATAACAATTACGTTGATGGAGATGCGGCGCTGGATGCGGTAAAAGAGCTTTGGAGTGATCATGGTGCCGCAATTGTCAAACACACGAATCCCTGTGGATTCGCGACGGGGGAAAATCAGCTTGAAGCTTTGGGCCGGGCATGGGCGGGGGATCCCGTATCTGCCTTTGGATCCGTGATTGCTTTGACACGTACAGTTGATCTAGAAACAGCCCGGTTCCTCAAAGGGAAATTTGTCGAAGCTTTGATCGCGCCGGGATTTGATAAAGATGCGCTTGAATTTCTTGAGAATAAGAGTAAGGATATTCGACTGATAAAAATAAAAGACTATTCTTCTAGAGAAATACAAACATGGACGTATAAAAAAATTACCGGAGGAATTCTAGCTCAAACGCGTGATTTGGAACTCTTTGAAAAATTTGATGTGGTCACGAAAGCCGGATTTTCCGACTATCAAAAACAGTTGGCCGAGTTTGCTTATAAAGCTTGTAAACACACAAAATCAAACGCTATCGTAATTGCGCGAATGTATAAAGAGGGCTTTTTCCAGGTGATGGGAATGGGCGCAGGGCAACCTAATCGCATTGATAGCCTTCAAAAACTCTCCATCAATCGGGCCAAAGACAATCTAAAGGCCGAATTTGATTTGTTAAAGCCAAAAATTTCCCTTGATGAGTATCAATGTAGTCAATTAAAAAACATGGTTATGGCTTCTGACGCGTTTTTTCCTTTTGATGATACCGTGCGCGTGGCGGGAAAGATAGGTCTTCGTTTTATTGTTCAGCCGGGCGGATCAAAAAAGGATGAGGACTCTGTTAGCGCGTGTGACGAATTGGGTATCGCGATGGCGTTTACAGGAATGAGGCACTTCCGACATTAAGTAGTTGATCAATGACGGAAATTCGTAGCATGAGGACTTGAAAGATGTCAGCAAAAATAATAGATGGTAAGGCTGTTAAACAAAAAATTCTTGAGGAATTGAAATCTTCCATTGCTCAAGACATATCCCAAGGAGCGAGAGCTCCCGGGCTTGCCGTGGTTTTGGTTGGGGATAACCCTGCCTCAGAAGCGTATATCCGTATGAAAAAGAAGGCGTGTGCCGACATCGGAATACAATCTTTTGAACATCTTTTGAAGAGAGATGTTAGCGAAGAGGACCTTGAGGCATTGTTAAGGCAATTGAATGGCGACAAAAATGTTCATGGGATCCTTCTGCAGCTGCCCCTTCCGAAACAAATTAGTGCCGAAAGGATGTTAGAAACC
>JADFSZ010000157.1 GCA_022560555.1 PVC group bacterium | reverse complement strand
TTTGTTTGGACATGTTTTTTTCGTTTAACCTTGATACGTGTGTTAATTTTATTCAACACGAGTCCTCATGCCGCAACATGTCTAAGAAAAACCCCCTTGATTGTCAACGCCTTATGTCTATCTTCATAAGGCATGGTTCTTGCGTACATAGAAGCACAGGAGGATACACATATGCAAAATATTTATGCTCACATGATGGCCAACGTCAAATGCTTAAAGAACGTTTTTTCGGTCGTTCTTCTTTTACTGCTCGGAACAAGTCACGCATTCGCGTGGTATGTTGTTGATCAAAAAGACAACCGTGTTTTGGAAATAGCAAAGGAAGATATTGTTATTACGGGCAATGACCTGACGCTGTTTGATGCCGATCGCAATGTCAAACAAATTGTGCGGATTGAGTCGATTACGAAGGATGGCGACGTGATCGAATTTGAGGTCTATGACGAGTTCACAGGCCGCCGGCAAACGCTCACAATGGCGGATTAATTTTATTAGGCTGATACCCTAGTCGGAACGATCCAAAGGAAGGTGTCATGAAAAAGAAGGTGATGATTGTTGATGATGAACCGGATCTTCTTAAAATTTTAAAACTGAATTTAGAAGATACGAATCAGTATGAAGTTATGACTTTGTCTGATGCCAGGGGCATTATCAAAGAAGTTCACCGATTTAAACCGGATGTGATATCCCTGGATCTGACTATGCCGCACATTGGGGGGCAGGAAGTCTGTGAAATGCTCAAGAATGATCCTATCTGCCGAAAAACGCCTGTTGTCCTTATGACCGCAGATGAAGACCAAGCCAATAAGATTAAGCGCGATAATCCTCATGTGGTGGATTACCTTATCAAGCCTGTGGACAAAGCCTCGATTATTAGGATGATTGAAAAAGTGACAGGCTTGAGCCTGGATCGCTAAATCAGGGTCCGATCCTTTGATGTCTTACACCCCTTTTTTTCTAAAATTTTAACATAAAGATTTTCCTGTAAAATAATCCGGTATCGAAAAAAGCGGTTGGATAAAATACGGACTGTCAAGATTGTGGAAAAATCGCGCAAGCCTTGTTATGATGGGGACAAAGGATATCCCCTTATGATCGGAACAGAAGTTAGAGGATTTCAGATTATCAAAAAAATCGGCTCAGGCGGGATGGGCGAAGTGTATCTAGCCCGACAAGAATCCCTCGGGCGTGATGTTGCCATCAAAACCATTCCCGCTGATTTAGCCGCGGATCCGGATCTTGTTGAACAATTTTATACAGAAGCCCGCACCATTGCCGGACTCAATCATCCCAATATTGTTACTGTTTATGATGTTTTTGAAGAGGGGCACATACACTTCATTGTGATGGAATATGTTGAAGGACAAACATTAAGGAACTTTATTAACAAAAAAGGATCCACGGGATATGATCTCGGTTTGTATATTTTGTCGAGCATGGCTGAAGCCTTGGTCAAAGCGCATGCAAAAGGCATCATTCACCGGGACATTAAACCGGATAACATTTTTGTTATGGAGGACCACACTGTTAGGCTGATGGATTTTGGTCTTGCGAGCGCTTTTGTCGCCGAGTCTCAAAAACTCGAGGGGAATGTTCGCGGCACACCGGTTTACATGGCGCAGGAACAGTTTGAAAATAAAGGAATGGATGATCGAACAGACCTTTATAGTTTAGGTATTACAGTGATTGAAAGCATCACGGGGGCGACGCCATTTGATCAAATGCCTATAGAAAAAATTCGGGACTTAAAATTTCAATCCGCATCGCCCGAAGTGAAAGCTTCTTCCTACGGTGTTTCGGGGAAGCTGGCGCGTGTGTTAAATAAAATGATTGAAAACACGAAAGAATCCCGATATCAAAACGCGCATGAATTGATTCGTGATCTTAAACAAGAGGGTTTTTATTCGATCTTTCCATCTGAAGATACGAGTGTAATAAAATTTGCCCAGAGTAAAAGCGTTAAGAATGTGCCACAAGACGATACAGCGGTTCCGACAGAAGCCAATATTCCCATTTCAAAAGAAACGGACCATAAAAAAAGCATCCTGTCCAAACCCATTTTGATGCCGGAGGCCCCGGCCGATGAGGGGCCGCGGGGAGCTCTATCTCAAGAGCCCTCGGAGATGCGCGCAACAGACGGTGCAAAATCGGCAAACAAAATATTTTTGAAAGTCGTCAAAGGCTTTATCATTGTTATCACACTCGTATTTTTAATCATTTTTAGCGTGTCCTTGATGATGTCCACTTTACGGTCCGGCGGAGAGTCCCCCAAACAGGAAATCATTAAAATCGAGCGAAGCCATTCCGAGAATCCTTAGTCATGCGCGACTACGGTTTTGGGAAGGAGACATTTGAAAATGCCCCGGTTTGATAAAAATCCATTAAAGGAGGAACGCGAAACGCTCGGGGAAATTTTAGCCAACAGCATCACGCATGGACTTGGTGCGATCCTCAGTGTGGCCGGACTCGCGGTTATGGTTGTTCTAAGCTCTTTGTATGGGGATGCGCGGACGATCGTTTGCGCGAGCATTTACGGAAGCACCTTAGTTCTTCTTTATTTCTCATCTACCCTTTATCACAGCATTCAGAACAAGAAAGCCAAGCGGGTATTGCGGATCATTGATCACTCTTCCATTTATCTTTTGATTGCGGGAACCTACACGCCGTTTCTTCTCGTTGGATTACGGGGGGCCATTGGGTGGACCATGTTCGGGATCATTTGGGCCCTGGCGCTTGCGGGCATATTTTACAAGGCGTTTTTTATTAAACACCACCCAAAAACTCAGGTGGGGATATTTATTGCCATGGGATGGATAAGTGTTTTTCTTGTGAAAGAAATTTTTATCAAAATATCCCTTGGGGCCGTGATCCTGCTTGGGGCCGGGGGCCTCCTGTACACATTTGGGATTGTTTTTTATGTACGGAATAAGATGCTGTACAATCACGCGATATGGCATGTATTCGTTTTAGGTGGAACGATGTGCCACTTTTTTTCCGTTCTTTTATACGTTTTGCCGAAGGGATAGGATCTTTGACAAGCCCCTTCCTTTTTTGTTATATTACAGTGTTAGCAAGAGGGAGAGGATTTACAGAAACTGAGGAAATGGTTTTATGAAGTGTCCTTTTTGTGCTGAAGAGATCAAAGACGAAGCCATCAAATGTCGGTTTTGCGGAGAAGATGTCAAAAAGACTCCTCGTGTGAAAACGACAAAGAATTTGACGATCAAGCTTGATTATGATACGAATCTTAATGGAAAGAGGATTTTGATTATTGATGATGAACCAAACATCGTCAAATTGATCACAGCGCGGCTTAAATTAAACCGGTATCAGACGATTCAAGCGTTTGATGGTGAGGAAGGTTTGCGCAAAGCTAAAGAAGAAAAACCGGACCTGATCATCCTTGATGTGATGATGCCTAAGATGAGCGGATATGATTTTGTAAAAAATATTAAGTCTGACGATGAGTTAAAGCACATTCCTATTGTGATTCTGACTGCGAAAGGCGGGGTGGAGGATCTTTTCAAGACTGAGGGCGTGGATTCCTTCATGGCGAAGCCGTACATTCCGGATGAGTTACTAGGAACCATTCGTGGTTTGATTGGTGGGTGACCCCGCAAGGATCCTTTTTGACAAAACCCCTTCTTTTTGTTATATTTACCCCCGCTCTCAACGATTTCTGAAGTTGAAAATTATAAAAGCTGGTGTAGCTCAATTGGTAGAGCAACTGATTTGTAATCAGCAGGTTGCGGGTTCGAGTCCCATCACCAGCTCCATATTTTGATGTAGGCGATGGGCGAGAACTCGCAATAAGGGTGAGAGTCCTTCGTCCCGAATCTGTGGCCCGATAAGCTTGTGCATGATTTTCGAGAAGCGAAGCTTATCGGAAACTCAGGCCATCACCAGCTCTCTTCGTCAAGAACTTCTGTGAAGTTTTTGACGAAGAGAAGTGATTGGGAGCGAAAGCAAACTGCTGATTATAATCAGCAGGGGAGGAGCCCAGCGACGAACCCGAGTAAGCGGCCAAGATAAA
>JADFSZ010000012.1 GCA_022560555.1 PVC group bacterium | reverse complement strand
TGTCTTCGATCATCGCGTCGGGATCGCTTGACCAGGATATCCCGACGAGCCGGAGATGAATGACCGCCTCTAACGCTTTGGCGCGAGGATCTTCCTTAGGTTCTTCCGCGACGACTTCCTGAGTCTGAGGCTTCTTTAATTCCCCCATCTTAAAAATGTCCCGACCGCGGATTTTCAAAAGTATCCCGTTCAAGGGTTTAACAAATCCCGGCTTGATGTCATACACAAGAGTTGTTCCGCCCGAAACAGATTTCACCTTAAACATCCTTCCCCCTCCCATATTCATCAGCGCGGTCGCAATATTCATAATCAAAAATCCTGCCAGAGCCATGACAATGATGGTCATCATGTTGTTAACAGAACGGATACTAAACGCTTGTGTGTCTTTACGATGAAATTGATTTGAAAAAAAATTCTTCGCAAAAGATATCCTCCCTTTAAGGGCTCCAAGTGAAAGCCAGCTAAAACTATGACGCCGCAGGCGTTTTGCTTTTAGGTTATCCGCCTCACCGGCCTTTGGATCCTCAATAATGTTCAGCAGTTGCTTTTCTGGAGTAATGTCTCGCTTCTGGTCCATCCTGATTTCGCTTCTTCTTCAATAAGTTCCCGAACCAGCTCAGCATCCACGACATATTTATTCTTCAATACCAAGGATTTGAGGGCTCGACGACATAACATAATAATTTTTCTTGGGTATCCTTTGGTAAACTCGTAAATACCCTCCATCGCGTTATCCAAGAACAGATCCATACGGGAATCATATCCGGCCTGGAGCATGCGAAAATAAATCATCTCCTTCACTTCTTTAAAATCAAGGGGATTGAGCATGTATTTAAAGCTGATCCGATCAAGAAAATTTGGAATATTCATAACCCGGCTATGAAGCTCCAACTGCCCGAGCAGCACGAGCTGTATAAGTTTGTACTCGTTGGTTTCATAATTCAGAAGCACACGCAGGGCTTCTAAGCTTGTCGCGTTGAGTTTTTGAGCTTCATCAATAATGAGGGTCACGGTTTTGCCTTCGTGAACGGCTTTTTGAAATAAAAATCGTTCCAGAGACTCTCTCAGGTCGTTTACAGACACATTGTTCCCGGAAACTTGCGGAATATCAAAATTCCTGATAAGGGATGTAAGAAAATCTTGTTCGTTTTCAAAGGAAGGGTCTAAAATGATATGAAAGATAAAGTCATCTCGGTCAC
This sequence comes from PVC group bacterium, assembly GCA_022560555.1. Classification (GTDB taxonomy): domain Bacteria; class JADFSZ01; order JADFSZ01; family JADFSZ01; genus JADFSZ01. The sequence continues at coordinate 17,234 of JADFSZ010000012.1, read as the reverse complement.
GAAGCTCTTGAATGAGTTTTCGCGACAGTGTGGTTTTCCCGATGCCCACATCGCCCAAAATTACGGACAATCCGCCCTTGAGACGCAGCTCAATCAGGATATGAGTTAAAGCCTTTTCATGCTCTTTCGACTGATAGAAAAATTCCGGATCCGGTGATGTTGAAAACGGCTCTTTTTGAAACCCTAAAACCTTAAAGTAGCTCATCTCTAAGTTCCTTTCTTAAAAAAGGTTAGAAATGACGTTTTTTTCAACACAATCTCAAGAAACCTGTACGTTTTTTCGCTCCTTCGAATGATTTCTCCCTTAGATGCACTCTCCACAGAATATAAGCGCACTTCACATGCCAAAATAAAGCTTCGGCTTTCAAAACCAGACTTGGTCTATTTTGACATCCATGGTTCCACCGCATAAATTTAAAAGCCTAACCATATTAGGCCGAAGCGCTAATTCTCTATATTAACACAGTGTATCACATTGTCAAGAAATAAGTTAAGAGCCTTGGCGAGTGTTTTGAAGCGGGGAGAAAAGAAGCAATTACTCAGGGTCTCTCTTAAGGCTTTTGTGGCGTCTCAAAGCAACTTCCAGGATAGTGAGGCCCTCGTCAAAATTTTTGGCTTTATTAAAAACACCGGAGATACCAAAAGCCATCGCTTCCTTGGCTCGAGGGTCATCCAAGAAGGCACTGATCACAATGACGGGCAAATCCCGGTCAAACGTCCGGATTTCCTTGAGGGTGGCAACCCCGTCCATAACAGGCATACGCAGATCTAAAAAGATGATGTTCGGTTGGTCATTTTTAACCAACTCTATGCCATCGGCCCCGTTGGATGCGGCCAAAACAGAATAGCCTTTTGATTCCAGCCAAAACTTCATCAATTGACGAAAATCATCCTCATCATCAATCAACAGGACTTTGATGTTTTTATTGTTCATGAACCTTTCCTCCTTAATGTACGTCCATTATACCAGAAACATTTCTTCGTGCCTACTACAACTAGGTCGTTAAGGGAATGGTGAAAATAAACCGGGCCCCGGCCCCTTTGTCACTTTCAGCCCAAATTCTTCCCCCGTGAAGCTCAACGATCTCTTTGGCCACAGACAATCCCAATCCCGTTCCCGCGATATCCGTAGACGCTCTTTCTCCGACTTGCTGAAATTTATCAAATACTTTGGACAGATCGTCCGGCTCGATTCCGACCCCTGTATCTTCCACACAGATTTCCATCTCACCTTTTTCATGCCGAGCTCTCACTGAGATCGTCACCCGACCCTCATTGGGTGTAAACTTAATGGCATTGCCCGCGAGATTCGTCAAGACTTGGATAATCCGGTTGTCATCAATATTGACATCCGGTAATTTATCTTCAACTTCCTGCTCCAGTTTGATTGATTTTGTATTCGCCCAATGTATGAGGGTTTCCACCGTATCACGAATCACTGCGGACATTTGCCGATACTCGCGTTTGATCTGCATTTTTCCGGCTTCTAATTTAGATAAATCCAGAAGATCATTGATCAGGAGCGTTAAGCGTTTCAGATTGCGCTCCGCCATAGACAAAAATTGTTTTTGGGTATCCGTTATTTTTCCCGCGGACTCGCTAAAAAGAAGGGATACGGATTTTTGGATTGCAATCAGAGGGGTACGCAATTCATGGGAAACTTTACTGACAAATTCGGCCTTAAGCTGATCCAATTCTTTTTGTTTCGTGATGTCCGATAATACGGACACCATACCGACAGTTTGGCCATTTTCATTTTCAATCACAGCCGAACTGGCTCTCAGGATTTTCTTTGTTTCGTCTTCTTCACTATAGATTTCAATCTCACGGTCCTCTTCACCCCCATGAGTAAAACTGGCTAAATGGCTGGCTTTCAAGTTCTCCGTTATCGGACGTCCGATTTTTTCTTTTTTCGATACACCCAGGAGTTTCTCCGCCGCGGGATTCATCACAATGACTTTCCCTTCCGCGTCCACGACCACAAGACCTTCGGCGAGGCTTCTGATTACGCCTTCGGTCGTTTTTTTGTCGTTCAAAACTTTCTTATATTTCTTCCATGCCACTTCCTCGCTATGCGTCTTTTCTTTCACAATGGCTTCATGTTTACGACTCATCTCTTCGGTTCGTTTGCTGAGTTCTTTATCAAAGACTTGAGAGACGCGCTGGCTGATCTCACGGGATCGTTCCTCTGATTTAACATAACGGCTAACTTCATCAAAAACAATACGGTCAATGGGTTGATCCGCGTGAGAAGATGAAAAAATCTTTGTGGATTTTTTGCGCCGCAGTTCATCAACAGATTTCGCCTGAGACGAAAGGCGCGCCATATGGACAATGAGAAAAGCCATAAAGATACCAAGGATGCCAACGACAAAATATACGACTGCGCTTGTACTCATATCAAAAACTCCGAATTTGGCAACTCTAACATTTTTAAAATCTTACCATAAATATTAGGTCGAACAAAGAAAATTCATCGCGCATTATCGATGTCCGCCAAAAGATCTTTTCTTTCTTGGGATCGGCTCCGTTTGTTGAGCCGGCGTCTCAATCGACAGATCTTTTCTTTTCGCCCCCCACGGAAGTCCTTTAACAATGAAGTATCCGACCAGCCCAAATACAACAGCAAGAGTCACAAAAAAAACGATTCCGTTGAGGGCATTTCCTTTTTGATTCGTTTCCATACTTTCGCTCTTTTACCTGTTATCGTGTTCTATGGGACTTAAGGATTTCGGCAAAATCCGGGCTCGAATATCCTAAAGATTTCGCACGGTCAAAATAAAGAATCGCATCTTTCATACGGCCCAACTCATAATAAATAAGCGACAGTGTATAACAAGCCTCGGCATAATGAGGATTCAATGAAAGGGCTTTTAGAAACATTTTTTCGGATATGGGTAAGTCACTTTTTTTAAAATACACTAAACCCAGGTTGTTAAATGATGTTGCGTGATACGGATTTACGGACACGGCTTTTTTATAATACCTTTCGGCCTCTTCCAAAAGGCCTTGGTCTAAATAAATGTTGCCGATATTGCTGTAGACTCCCGCGTCATCGGGTGTTATTTGAAGTACTTTTTTATACAGGGCAAGGGCTTTTTCAAATTGCCCTTTATTTCGGTACGCGTTACCAAGATTGCTATAGGGATTAATATTCCGGGGCTCTACCCGGATGGCGTTTTCAAATAGCCGTATGGCTTTTTCTTTCTGACCCTGTTTAAAATAAATCACGCCCAAATTATTCATAACGCGTGAACTATCCCTGGAATATTTCAGGGTATGTTCATAGAGAGTGACAGGGGTTTGCCAAACCTGATTTTGCCTGACTGTTAAAAAACCTAAAAGGCATATAAGAAGCCCTGCTAGGATGGATTTCGAGCGAGGGGATATCTTTAGCCGATCTACACCACATACAAAAGCCAAGATAAAACCCATCAAAGGAACATACAACCAATGCTCGGCCATGTACGCGTTCAAAGGAATAATATTTGAATGAGGAATGAGACCGATCAAAAACCAGCTTAGCCCAAAAAACACTAAAGGGTTTTTCTTTTTGGATTGTTTGAGGATGGTGAGAAACCCGATGAATACGGCGAGCCCCACCCACATCAGCCCATAAGAATAATCAAAATATTTCCCGCCATACTCCATATGGAGCCCCATGGGCCAAAAGATTAGTTTCAAATATTGGACAAACGCGACAAATATCCCGGGAATTCTTTCTAGAAAACTCGGAGGAATAAACGCAGGGTCATGAGAACTCTCAACAAGGTTTGATCGTACGACAAGGAACAGGAGACCTAAAGCAAAAAAACCAATGAGATTTTTCCATGGAATCTTTTCATGAAAGCTCATGTGATAGAGAATAAGAAATATGGGAAGTATCAGCGCGTATTCTTTTGATAAAAGAGCCCCGACATAACACATGTAGCTGAGGATCAATAAAACCGGCCGCGTCCGTTTACGACTCATAATATACAGGCCAAACGCCCACAACATAAAAAGCGCCATCAAAGGATCCGCGCGGCCCGAGATATAACTCACGGCCTCCGTATGAAGGGGATGCACCGTATATAAAAGCGCGCCTACGAGAGAAAGGCCCCGGCGTTCAGTCACCAAATAAAAAAGCCAAAACAAACTCACGCCAACCAGGATATGTACGATCACACTGGTCGCGTGATACATCCGCACGTCCAAGCCGGCGATTTTGTAGTCCCAGATATAACTCAATATTTGAATCGGCCGGTAAAAAGTATCTCCCTTCACGCCGGCGCCCGCCCGGATGCTCTGAGAAAAAATTTTTATTATCGGAACATCGCCATGAAGAAAGTAGTTGTTTTTGATCAGACTGAGATCATCCCAGACAAATTCTCCGTCCAGAGAATTCATATAGAAAATAGCACCCACCGTACCTATCAACAACATCAACCATGCCGGATGTATTTTTCTTTTAGAAGCTTGGCTCATATTTTCTTCCGAAATCGATGGGGACTTTACTGACTCACAAAACCTAAACCCTGAATTAAATTGGCTGTTATCGGATCATAGATCTTTGCTTCGATAAAAAGTTTATAGTATTGATACAAGTCTGTTGTGACCAAAGAAAGAATGATGATCAAACATACAACACTTTGATTAAGAAATTGCGGCCATTTTTGAGCTAAAAGGCTCGATACTTGCAGTGCTCCGAGAACAGCTAAAGCCCGAAGAGATACATCCAGAAAATACACATGACGAATATTCATGATGACCACACAACTGCAAACGGCGAGACTCACAAGCATAAACACGCTGCAAAAAGCTCTTCCGGCACGATGAGGCGACTCCTCACCAAGATAAGAACTCATCCCAATAATCCCAAAAATCAGAACCAAGGGCGATATGAGCAAAAAGTCTACAATATATTTAAACCAAGGTCCTTTTTGAAAATTGACAGCATAAGGGATCTTATTTTGCATGGAAAAGAGGTATTGATAAAACTCAATAACATTTTGTAGATTGCCGGCTATTGTTATCATAACGCCTAGCGCCACGAAAGGAGCTATGACAAACGGCAAGGTCCCCCATAAAGGATGAGGGGGTGAATTGTTTTTCCAATAATAAAGGCTGGCGATAATAAAGAATGGGTAAAGAAGAACCATAGACTCTTTGGTTAAAAATCCTAAGGTCAGAGTCAGTGTCAAACTGATCAAATACACCATTGTTCGTTTTTGGCAATAAAGATAATGCAGCAAAACACAGGAAATAATAATCAGTGTCATAAACGTATCTTGAAGGGCCCGTTGAGATAGGGCCATGCCGATCGGACTTGTTATCAGCAGGAGAGAACTTGCCAAAGCCACGGGAGGCGTAAATAATTGTCTGAAAAGAGCCCATGCAACAACAACAAGCCCTAGACCGCAAACAAACGAAAACCAAGCAAGATGATTCAAACTGAATTCCCCGAGTATTTTACAAAACAAATAGGCACTGTATACGTACCCGACACGTAACGGAGAGGGGGCTGTCGACAGAACTTCATGGCGTGAATACTGTTGAAAAATCTCACGAAGGCCTTCGAAACCTTGTTGGTGCACTGTGTTCACATAATAGTGGTATATGTTTTCATCAAATCCGTCATAGACAACATCACTTTTAAATAACAGTCTAATCACGACGGCAACGAGAATGACAACACAGACAGACCATTTTGAATGCATGGAATGATTCCCTCTCCTCTAAACGGGCGTCCCAATCCGGGGGTCGGCCCTTTTGAGGATCTTTGTTTTCTTCTCAACAAACATGCAGCCGTTTGTTGAAACATTACGCAAGTTTAAAACTCTCTTAAGAGCAAGAAAATCAATGAATTATCAACATTTTAGCAGAACTTTTTATTTGGAACAAGAAAAATAGCCCTACGCGTTCTCTTTCGAATTCAACCAGGCTATGCTAAGATGTGTCCTCGCGAATTTGTAATTAAGGTATCCATCACCATGAATCAAAATCTTCTTTCAAAAAAACAAAATGCCCCTATAACTTCCATTGTTTCCTGGCAAGAAGCAAAGACTTACACGGATATTCTCTACCATAAATCAAGCGGAATCGCCAAAATCACGATCAATCGTCCGCGTGTCCGAAATGCGTTCCGTCCGAAAACAGTCACCGAGATGTCTGACGCCCTCGAAGATGCTAGACAAGACACGTCCATCGGTGTAATTATTCTGACAGGTCAGGGGAAAGAAGCCTTTTGTTCAGGCGGGGATCAAAAGATTCGCGGAAACGCGGGATATAAAGACGAAAACGGTGTCCATCGACTCAACATTCTTGATTTCCAAAGACAAATCCGTACGTGTCCCAAGCCGATTGTGGCCATGATCGCGGGATACGCGATCGGCGGAGGGCATGTTCTTCATCTCATGTGTGACATCTCGATCGCGGCCGACAATGCTATCTTTGGACAGACCGGCCCCAAAGTGGGATCATTTGACGGCGGATACGGCGCGAGTTATATGGCACGCATTGTCGGACAAAAAAAGGCGCGTGAAATTTGGTTTCTCTGCCGTCAGTATAATGCCCAACAAGCGCTGGATATGGGTTTAATAAATACGGTTGTACCCTATGAAAATCTGGAAGCAGAAACGATCAAGTGGTGCCGGGAGATGCTCGCCCATTCTCCCATGGCCATCCGCTGTTTAAAAGCAGCCCTCAACGCTGATTGTGACGGACAAGCCGGCTTGCAGGAGCTCGCGGGAAACACGACCATGCTTTATTACATGTCAGAAGAAGGCCAAGAAGGCCGTAATGCTTTTAACGAAAAGCGGAAACCGGACTTTTCAAAATTTCCCAAAAGACCTTAAAAGAAAGTTTCCAGTTCCCAGTCAAAAAAAATAAGTGAAAAGTAAATTCGCAAAATGTATTCAAGTTTGGTTTCTTGCCGCACGTCCCAAAACTCTTTCAGCCAGCATCGCCCCCGTATCGATCGGAGCCGCGCTCGCGTTCTATAAAGGATTCTTTCACGCCCCCTCTTTTTTCGCAACATTATGCGGCGCGCTGCTCATCCAAATCGGAACAAATTACGCCAACGATTATTGGGATTTCCAAAAAGGAACAGACCGAAATGACCGCCTTGGTCCTGCCAGAGCCGTGGCATCAGGATGGATTCAAGCCCAAACCATGAAACAGGCCGCTATGGGGGCCTTTGGATGTGCCGCGCTCATCAGCATCTATTTAATATATCGCGCCGGATGGCCGATTTTTGTCATTGCTGTTCTTGCCATCGCTTCCGGCTTGGCGTATACGGCCGGACCAAAACCATTGGGCTACCTCGGTCTCGGTGATTTTTTTGTTTTGATATTTTTCGGACCTATTGCCGTCGGAGGAACCTTCTTTGTCCAAACACTCACTTGTCCCGCGTGGGTGATATTCGCCGGAATGATTCCCGGATTTTTGTCCGTTGCCATATTAGCGGTGAATAATTTGCGTGATGTCAATACAGATAAGCTATCAGACAAAAGAACCCTCGCGGTGCGTTTCGGAAAAATATTCACACAGTGGGAATACACGCTTTCATTCCTGATCGCGTTGGGGCTTGTCCTGGGCACCACATTCCCCCTTCATCCTAAGATGAGTTTGATTTTGTTTTTTATTTGTCTGGTATTTTCAATACCAAATATTAAGAAAATTTGGTTTTATCGACAAGAAAAAGAGCTCAACCGGCTTCTCGCTCAAACGGGGGTCTTTCTTTTATGCGTCAGTTTATCGTACTCGGCATTTTTTATCTGGATAACAATATATGATCACTATTCATAATATCAGCCTCTATCAATACAAACATCCTTTTCGCTCATCGGTGATGTTCAAAGGCACCCCTCACTCCCATCGAGAGGGAATCATTATTAAAATGTCGGATAAGGACGGTTTTATAGGATGTGGAGAAATTGCGCCTTTACCCGGATTCAGCCAAGAATCCCTAAAGGATTGTCTTTTGGACGCCACCCGTATCAAAAAAGAAATCCTCTCACATCCCCTCCCTGATACTTGGAGCGCATGGACACCGATTCCATCTTTTCCATCGGTGCAATTCGGATTTGAAGCGGCCTATCTCAATCTTTTGTCCCATCGATCCAAAACACCTCCGGCGGGTATCTTAAACAGTAATTTTCATTCCCGGGTTTATACTCAAGCACTCCTTACGGGAACAAGTGATGACATATGTAAAAAGGCTCGTTTATGCCACCAGGAAGGATACCGTGCCTACAAATTAAAAACCCAAAATTTTAAAGAAGAAGAACTAATATCCACTCTCGAAAAAATTCGGAACATCATCGATCCAAAAGCCATCCTACGCTTGGATGCTAACCGCGAGTGGCCGCTTACAAAAGCCCTAAAGATCGGAAAATCGATTTCGAGATTTCGCATCGACTATATCGAAGAACCTGTTGAAGATCCCGGAAACATCCCGGAGTTTTATGAACATACCGGGATTCTGTCCGCTCTTGACGAAACCTTGATCGGCCCCGGGTGCGATGATTTTATTGATCTTCATGGTGTTAAAACTTTTGTCCTAAAACCCACGCTTCTCGGAGGCTTAAAAGCCACGGACATTTGGATCCATCATGCCCGGCAGCATCAAAAGAATGTCATCATCAGCTCCACCTTTGAAACGCCCCTTGGATGGCTCATGTGCGCGCACTATGCGGCCTCTCTGTCTTGGGCCGAACCCGGCGCCGGACTTGACACGTGTTCATTTTTCAGAGAGGATGTTTTTGGAAGCGACATAATACTACGAAAACAAAAAGGTCCAACGATCCACATTGACTATTATATGAATACTCTTGCCGGGTTAAGCCCAAAAGGCAGTCAGGAAATTCACCATGTCTGATATAGAAAGCCCGCTTATTACAGCCAGCCGTGATTTTCCCGGTCAATCCGCGTTGATAAATGAAGATTTCACGTTCACATACCCAAAATATTTGACATGTGTCAGTGTCGTCAAAACCCATCTCATCAATGCCGGTATTCGCCCCTGCGACCGTGTGAGCTGTTTGATTGAAAATCGTCTGGAGTACCCCATCGTCCTTATGGCTCTTTTGCATTTAGGCGCCGTCGCCTGCACTTTGTCGACACGGCTTCCGTCCACGGCCATCAATCATCTTCTCAAAAAAGTTAAAACACCATTTTTTATCACAACTAAAAAAACACTTCCCATTGACTTCTCCTCGCAAGCAAAACTCATTTTTATTGAAGACCTCGTAGATCTCAATGTCATACAGGGAGCTCCGACGGACAATGAAAATCTATCTCTCGACCAAGACGCGTCCATCATGTTCACATCCGGCTCCATGGGAATCCCTAAACCCGTCGTCTTATCCTTTGGGAATCATTACTACAGTGCGCTTGGAAGCAATATGAACATTCCGCTCGGATCTCTTGATCGATGGCTCATCACGCTTCCCCTGTACCATGTAGGGGGCCAAGCCATCCTGTACCGCGCGATGCTGGCAGGAGCCGCATGTGTGATCCCTAAAAAGCCTGATGATGTTCTTGAAAATATTAAAAAGTTCAAGATCACACATGTATCATTAGTATCCACTCAACTTTTCAGATTACTCAAGATAAATGAGAGCCGGAAAACACTTTCCTCGATTAAAGCCATCCTTATCGGAGGGAGCGCGATCCCGCAAGAGCTGCTAAATGAAGCGTATGCAAAAGGCCTCCCCGTTCATGTCACGTACGGATTGACAGAGATGGCCAGTCAAGTTTCAACAACACGAGCCCATGATTCCGTTGAGAAACTTTTGACGGCCGGCGTCCTTCTGCCCCATAGAGAATTAAAAATTTCCGGTTCGGGAGAAATTTTTGTCCGTGGAAAGACATTGTTTAAAGGTTATATCGAGGAAGAAAATATTCATCGGCCGGGCGATGCCGAAGGGTGGTTTCACACGGGTGACACGGGATATATGACCGACAAAGGCACCCTCGTGATCACGGGACGCGCGGACAATATGTTTATTTCCGGAGGTGAAAACATTCAACCCGAAGAAATAGAAGCGGCCCTGACAAACATCCCGGATGTGCGCCAGGCCATTGTTGTTCCGGTAGAGAATGCCGAATTTGGATGGCGGCCGGTCGCTTTTGTTAAGATGCGGGATAATGTTTCTTCGGAAGAAAAATCCCTTGATCAAGAACTCCGCCGGTTTCTTCCCGGCTATAAAATACCGGATCACTTTCTTTCATGGCCCGAAAACGCGTTGAACCCGGAGGGCAAACCGGACCGTCAAAAGCTTGCTCTGACAGCCAAAAGCCGCCTCACGTCATCCCCTTCACCCTTGACGCAGCTATAAAACTCTCACGTGCTTTTTCAAGATCTTCTTGAGATGCGCGGGTAACGGTATCTTCTTTTTTGAAGAACGACCGACGGACACATGAACGGTTCTTACCGTCCCGATACGCCGTCGATTTTTTCCGGTTAAAGTATAGGACATGGTAAAAGACGTCGTTCCGACTTTCTCAACAAACAGTTTGATCTCGAGTCTTTCCCCCACACTGACAGACCTTTTGTAATCAGCCTCAGCACGAACAATCGGCACAAAAAAATTCATTTTATCAAGCAAATGAGCAAATCCGCACCCTATACTCTCCATAAAATCTTCGTATACCTCATGGACTATAGAAAACTGATTTGCGAAAAACAAGATTCCGGCAGCATCGGTATCATTCATCCGAACAATATGTGTTTTTTTGAACATTTTTCTCCTCAGGGGCATAGTCGGCAAAGCGTTGTCAGCCACTAACACGTTTATCCTAACACAGACCTGCCTTGACAAACAAATGATTTTATGTTACTAATACATCTAGGTTTACGGCCAAATTTTGGCCTTGGCCATGTATCGATGAATTTTGACTGCATGACAAGGGCTCTCCCTATTATGCAGTATTTTTATACATCCACGGATTTTCATAACAAGAGGGAAACTTGTGACTGAATCAAAACAAAAAACGGATTTTTGGTCCGTTAGTGTCGGACACATTCCGCTTCAAACCCCTATTATTGTCACGGAAGATACGTCCATCGAGGCCACTATTCGCGACATGCAGACCAAAAAAACAGGTTGTGTCCTTGTCATCAACAAAGACAAAGCCCTGTCGGGGATTGTAACCGGAAGAGACATAATGGAAAAGTTCATCGCGACCGATCTTGCAAAATCCACACCCATTGGTAAATTTATGAGCCGTAAGGTTTTGTCTCTTTCGCCCGATACGCTTATTTCCGATGTTGTTATTTTTTTAGGAAAAACATCCATCAGACACATTCCCATATGCCATAATCCAAAAAACATTTTAGGACTTTTGTCTGTTCGGAATTTGATCACATTTATTGCCGAAAATTTACCGGGGGAAGTGCTGAATCTTCCTCCGTATGGAGAACGAATTTCCACAGAAACGTTCGGGGCATAAGCATATGGAATCTAACGTGAAAAAATCTGTCACTGAACTTGAATCGGTTGTGATTCGTTTTGCCGGAGACTCGGGCGACGGCATGCAGCTTACAGGCACACAATTCACCAACTCAAGCGCGATCGCCGGAAATGATATCAGCACTTTTCCGGATTTTCCAGCGGAAATTCGCGCGCCTCAGGGCACTTTACCGGGTGTTTCCGGATTTCAGCTCTGTTTCGGAAGTAACCAGATTCTCACTCCCGGAGATACGCCGGATGTTCTTGTCGCCATGAATCCGGCGGCCTTCAAAGTTAACATTAGCGAGTTAAAGAACGGGGGCATTGTGATCGCTAACACAAACACATTTACGCCTCAAAATCTTAAAAAAGCCGGTTACACATCAGATCCTCTTGAAGATAAAGCTTTCTCGCAAAAATTTAAGATTATCAAAATCAAAATCACTGACTTAACCCTTGAGGTCCTCAAAGACAATCCCCTTAAAACTTCGGAAAAGACATTGTGCAAAAACTTTTTTGCGCTCGGAGTAACCTACTGGCTTTATAACCGTGACATGGATTACACTCTTGGATGGATCAAAAGAAAATTCGCAAAAAAGACCGACGTGATTGATGCCAACAGCCGGGCCCTCAAGGCGGGCTATTATTTTGCCGAAACCTCCGAATTGATGCCGACTCATTTCCATGTCAGTCCTGTCACAACGATGGAACCGGGAGTGTATCGGAAAATTTCCGGGAATGAAGCTTTATCTTTTGGGATTATTACATTCGCGAAAACATCGAATATAGAAGTTGTTTACGCGAGCTACCCTATCACACCGGCAACCGACATTTTGGCCTATTTATCAAGCAACAAACATTTTGGAATCAAAACCCTCCAAGCGGAAGATGAAATTGCGGCCATCGGGATGGCCTTAGGCGCCAGTTTTGCCGGAAATTTAGGTATAACGGCGACAAGCGGTCCGGGTATGTGTCTTAAGGCCGAGATGATGGGTCTAGCGGTCATCACGGAGCTTCCTCTGATAGTCATCAATGTCCAGCGCGGCGGTCCCAGCACCGGTCTTCCGACAAAAACGGAACAAGCGGATCTTCTTCAGGTTTTGTTCGGACGTAACGGAGAATCCCCCGTTCCTATTTTAGCCGCGAGGTCTCCTTCGGATTGTTTCGAGACATTTATTGACTGCGCGAGCATCGCTTTTAAGTATAATACTCCCGTGGTGATGCTTTCAGATGGATACATTGCGAATGGAACAGAACCGTGGAAGATCCCGGCCATTGATGATTTACCGTCAAGTCACATCACCTACGCGGACAAAAATGTCGAATATGTTCCCTATCAGCGGGATCCACACACACTGGCGCGCCGTTTGGCGATTCCCGGTACTCCCGGTCAAGAACATCGCATTGGAGGCCTCGAAAAAAATGAAACTGGTGGAGTTAGTTATGATCCGGAAAATCACGAGAAAATGGTTTGCCTGCGCGCGGGCAAAGTCGCAGGTATCGCGAGAGACTTTAAACCGACAGAAATCAACGGATCCGATCATGGAAAAATTCTCGTGATCGGTTGGGGAGGAACGTACGGAGCGATTACCACAGCCGTGAATCGCCTGCAAAAACAAGGTCACGCGGTTTCAAGCCTCCACTTGCGTTATCTCAATCCCCTTCCTCTTGATTTGCATCAAATTATCAAAAATTTTGAAAAAGTGCTTATCCCTGAAATAAATCTGGGACAATTAACCATGCTGATTCGCGCAAAATACCTTATAGACGCCGAATGTTTTTCAAAAGTTCAGGGACGACCCTTTGCCATCCAGGAAATCGAAACAAAGATAAGGACATATCTATGACACCGGCTCGCTCAACAGATAGCATCATTACCCCCTTAACCCGCAAGGATTTTGTTCCCAAAGTGGATGTGCGCTGGTGTCCGGGATGCGGAGATTACGCCATCTTGTCAACAGCCCAGAAAATATTTCCGGAGCTGGGGATCCCACGCGAAAATTTCGTGATCATAAGCGGAATCGGTTGTTCAAGTCGATTTCCTTATTATTTGAATACGTACGGATTTCATACAATTCACGGGCGCGCACCCACGATTGCCACAGGTCTCAAAGTCGCGAATCCCGATCTGTCCGTATGGATCATCACGGGTGATGGTGACGGTTTATCGATTGGCGGAAATCATCTCATGCACGTGTTACGACGAAATCTGGATGTAACTATCCTGCTGTTTAACAATCGCGTTTACGGATTGACAAAGGGCCAATACAGCCCGACATCGTTGCCCGGGCATAAGACCAAGACGAGTCCCATGGGATCCATCGAAACCCCCATCAATCCCCTCTGTTTCGCGCTGGCATCTGAAGCAACTTTTGTGGCTCGAACAATTGACACAAATCCAAAACATATGCTTTCGGTGTTTCATGCCGCCGCCAATCACAAAGGCACTTCTTTTGTTGAAATTCTTCAAAATTGCGTGATTTTTCATGACAACGCCTTCAAGGATGTTGCAAGCCGTGATGTTCGAGAAGATCAAATCCTCATGTTAGAGCATGGAAAACCCCTTATGTTCGGTCGTGATAAAAATAAAGGCATCCGTATAAATGGTATGACCACGGAAGTGGTCACTGTCGGACAAAAAGGAGTTAAAGAAGATGATATTGTCACACATAATCAATACAATATGGATCCATCGTATGCGTACATCCTTGCGCAGATGTCGTTTCCCGATAAACCCACGCCCATGGGCGTATTAAGAAGTGTCAAGCGTCCAACATACGCGGACCAGGTGCGGGATCAGATCACAAAATCCATAGAACAAAGAGGAGAAGGAAATCTCCAATCTCTTCTTTTAGGAACTTATTTTTGGTCCTATCATGCCGAAGGTCAAAAGCCAAAAGCTTCCGTCGCGGATGGATCCGTGTTTCGCCCCTATGACGAAGAGATAGAAATTCAATCCGAACTAAAAGCTAAAGCCGAAAAATTAAATGAAAATCCTCTGTTACGTTTTTTACGGGAACCCGTCAAAAACGTTTTGGGTAAATACGGACTCACATCAGGTATTTTCGTTGCTCCGCATGATTCGATCGCGAAAACCATTCAGACGATGAAAAAAAACAAAGTGGAGTGTTTGCTTGTAGTCGATGGAAAAAAACTTGTAGGTATCGTCACGGAACGGGATATTCTTTTGAAAGTAGCGCTCCAAAAAATGGACCGTGAGACAACACCGGTTCTGTCCCTCATCAAAATCCGTCCGGAAAAAATCCACGAATCATCCACCATCGGCTACGCCATCAATAAACTTTCCATGGGGAAATTCCGCCATTTACCCATCCAAAGTTCCGAAGGCCCCTTAGGTGTTTTGTCTATCAGAAATATTTTGAATTATATCTATGAGTCCGCATCCGGAGAACATCCTGACTCCTGAAATTGTAGGCCGAAACATCTCGTCCCAGGATGGGATTCCTAGATTGACGTAATAAAGTCTCGTGCTATAATACGCTTTCGTCTTGACCTAAACTCACATGGCTTGAAAACCTTGCATAACCCCCATAACAAAAGGATCTCGCATGAATCGTAAAGCATGTATCGCTGAATTTATTGGAACGTTCCCTTTGGTTTTTATAGGTGTCGGTGCGATCGCGGCTATGAATCCGGCGCGTTTTATGGGCCCGGCGCTCTTGGGAGGAGGATCACATCACGCGTGGCTTTACTGGATGGGTCCTATTATTGGGGGCGTTCTTGGGGCTATATATTTATAATCGATTTCTTGAAAACGATTAACATGGAGGAAACCATCATGAGTACAACCGCTGTAGAACGTAAAAATATTGTCACATTTAAAGGAACACCCGTTACAATCACGGGAAATGAAATTAAAGTTGGTGATCAGGCACCCGACACCACACTTGTTTCGAACGGTCTTGAAGCCGTAAACCTTTCTTCATTTAAGGGAAAAACATGTATCATCGTAGCTGTCCCTTCTTTGGATACGCCTGTGTGTGATCTGGAGGCCAAAAGATTTAACACAGAAGCGGCCAAGCTCGGTAACAACACGGTTGTTTTGCTTGTGAGCCGTGATCTGCCTTTCGCCCAGGCCCGCTGGTGCGGTGCTAACAAGGCCGAGAACATTCAGTCTTTATCCGATTATAACTCCCGTGAATTCGGAAATGCTTGGGGTGTAAATTGGAAAGAAGCCAATCTTCTCACGCGGGCCGTTTTCATCGTGGACACCGAAGGCGTGATTCGTTACATTCAAATCGTTCCGGAGATCACAACGGAGCCGAATTACGAAGATGTGTTAGAAAATCTTAAAAAATCACATCGTAAAATAATGTATAGAGATCCTTTGATAAAATCCGAAGAAAAGACGGACGTGGATTTTCACACATACGATGTCAAATCATCTTTGGCAAATATTCGTAAGCGTCCCCGGAGACTTCGCCAATCGGAGGGCATTCGCAAACTTGTCCGTGAGTCTTCCCTTTCGGTCGAAGATCTCGTTATGCCTCTTTTTGTCTGTGATGGAAAAAATCTTCGAGTGGCAATACCTTCACTGCCGGGAATATACCGCCTGAGCATGGATCTCATTGTCAAAGAATGCGAGGAACTCTACCAATCCGGAATTCCAGGGGTGGTGCTCTTTGGGCTTATCCCGGAAGCATTAAAGGATAAGACCGCACGCGAATCGTACAATTCTCAAGGACTTTATCAAAAAACCATTCGCCTCATCAAACAAAATATTCCCGATCTCGTTCTTATCACGGATGTGGCTATGGATCCCTACAGCAGTGATGGTCATGACGGGATTGTGGATAATGTTGGCCGAATCGTGAATGATGAGACTCTTGAGATTTTGGCGAAAATGACATTGACACAAGCTGAAGCCGGTGCCGATATTGTGGCCCCGTCGGACATGATGGACGGACGCGTGGGGTATATTCGAGACGCTTTAGACGAACAAGGATTCACGAATGTCGGGATATTGGCGTATTCGGCCAAATACGCTTCTTCATTCTATGGTCCATTTCGGGATGCCCTAGGGAGCACGCCCAAAAAAGGCGACAAAAAAACATATCAGATGGACCCGGCTAATGCCCGTGAAGCCGTGAGGGAAATTGAGTTGGATATTGAAGAAGGGGCTGACATGGTTATGGTCAAACCCGGTCTGTCTTATTTGGATGTCTTAAAAACAATATGCGAAATGTCAAAAGTTCCCGTGGCTGTGTATAACGTATCGGGAGAATATGCCATGGTGAAAGCCGCAGCTCAAAACGGATGGTTAAATGAGAAAGAAGCTGTGTTAGAAATCCTTGTCAGCTTCAAGCGTGCCGGAGCTAACTTTATCCTCACCTACCATGCCAAAGATGCCGCCGAATGGCTACGCCATTAGTTCGGAGTTAAGAGTTCGGAGCAAAAAACCCTTTTTCAAAGCCTCATAAGTTTCCAATTCAAAACACTCAATATCCAAATCGTGTGGTTTTTAGATGTTATGACTAAGTAAGGGTAAATGAATTCTCCGAACTCCTGGCTCCGAACTACTATGTTGACAACATGACGAAAATCGTTAAAATGTACCAAATCGAAATTTACGACCCTTATGAAATGACTTTCAGGAGATACGAATGGCTCTCAAAGATATAGAAAAACATCTAGGAAAAGATGGCAAAAGTTTACTGGATCATACCTGCAAAACGATCTCTAAAGAATCCTTGCACCTCCCGGGCCCGGATTGGGTGAACCGGATTTTTACTCATTCCGACAGACCCACACCCGTGTTAGGCAGCCTTCAAAAGCTTT